>JBBRLW010000020.1:0-12073 GCA_038231115.1 Bacteroidia bacterium | reverse complement strand
TTCCGGTGCTGAGGCAGACTTCTCTAAAGTGCTTCAAATCAATCCGAAGGATAGCGAGGCTTTCATCAGCCGCGCTGCTACCCGTCGTTATCTGAAAAATTATCAGGGTGCTATTGAGGATTATTCTTCCGTAGTTGCTCTCGCTCCGGGACATGCTGATGCCTTTTACGAGCGCGCCAATGTCCAGTTCTTCCTCAAAAACTTTGAGGCAGCGGAAGCGGATTACTCTATGTACATCAAATTACGTCCGGAAGAGAAGGATTGCTACTACAAGCGTGCTTCCGTACGGCTGAATATGAAAAATATCAAGGGTGCTACGGAAGATTTCGGACACATTGTTCACTTGGATAAAGGAAACATCTCGGCTATTATGCGTCATGCCAACCTTTGCTTTGAAATCAATGATACTTCCTCGGCTTTTATGGATTACTCATTGGTACTCCAGCAGAATCCGCTGCACTTCGAGGCGAGCTACAAACGTGCCTGCATCCGCAAGCAGCAGCATGACCTGGCGGGAGCGATCAATGACTTCACATTAGCGCTCAATTCCCGCTCCGACTTTGCCGACGCTTACGTCAAACGCGGTAGTGCGAAATATGACTCCGGACTTAAAGCCGAAGCCTGCGAAGACTGGCAGCGCGCCAGCGAGCTGGGCTCCGCTGCGGCCCAGCAGCTGATCAGTACTTTCTGCCACTAAGAGATTTATACCTTCAATATATAACGAGAATCCCCGCTGCGATGTAGAATTGCAGCGGGGATTCTCGTTATATGAAAGCGGATTGCGTTGATTGATATTGGTATCGGGCTGATGGAATTTCAGTCCAACAAGCGTCCGCATGATGCAGGACGGTATAAGGACACCGTGCGGGTAATCCTTGAATCAGTTGGTTATAGAAAGATGAGTGGAGATACTAAGCCAATCCCTTTTCGCGCATCTCGGCTAATATGCGGGCGGGATCAAATACGATGCAGCCTATCCATTTACGCATATCTTCGGCAAAGACAGGCAGCTTCATAATATCGAGATCGGCCATGGTACGGCTGAGCTTAAGAAAATCATCCTCAGCGGTATATCGAGGGAAATCACGGAACATGTAATCCCCTACCCTCCCCTGCGGAGTAGCAGGTGCATCCTCTGTACGGTCTGAAAACTCGCTGATCCTCAGGATACCGCGTACCTCATAATCATCGGTGGATACAATCAGATCGGAGTCATAATTATCCTCGGCCATCATTGCCAGTGCCTCATCCATAGAGGCTTCCTCGGAGATATGCCGGAAATCCTGATACATCATCTTCGCCACGGGAACCGGATTATCCTCAAAGAACTGTTCCTTCTTTGCCTGAGTCAGCTCGCGCTGTGCGGCCATGACCACAAAAGCTCCAGTCAAGAGTATAAACGGCGACTGATTATAGTAGAATATCAGTCCGGCACCGATAACAGCAATGACCTGTCCGACCCGGGCTGCAATAACCGTAGCGCGGAAAAATCCCCAGCGCATGGCTAATAATGAACGAAGTACGCGTCCCCCATCCATAGGAAATGCCGGAACCATATTGAATACTACCAGGGCTATATTGACGAGCAGCAATTGTAGAAAGAATTTTCCATAGACATCGTTGACATCATGGCTGATAAAGTTTCCATAGATGATATAAAGCAGGGGGCCGAGAATCAGGGCTATCCCGACGTTCACTGCGGGCCCCGCCAGGGCAATCCATAGCTCATGCGCGGGCTTGCGGGGAATAGACTCCAGCTGTGCCACACCTCCGATGGGAAGTACCACGATCTGAGTTGTGCGTATGCCAAATCGACGTGCCGTGAGCGCATGACCGTATTCGTGCATCACTACGCAGGCAAATACAGTCAGGACAAACAGAATCTCGCGGCCTATCTTGAGGATATAATCCGTGTAAACGGGCGCGTTAATGACATGATCCTCAATTTGTTTGTTGATATCTTCTATGGAGTTCATTCCTACATAGACGAGCAGGAAAAGGAAAGTCCAGTGTATTCTCAGATGGATGCCCAGGATGCGTCCCAGGTTTAGTGATGCGTCTCTCATGACTTATTCAGATGCTTCGGAGCGCAATAGAGCCTCTTTGTCGCGCTTGTTATAATGCAAATCCAGCACCGTAAGGATAGCAAGGAAGGTAAATACAGGAATGGCGCCTTTATCGGTATCCAGATAATCATTGATGGTACCATGAATATAGTACGTTATAAGCCCGAGGATAATCGCTGCGGCTGTATTGCGGATGAATGGTGTGCGTCCCTTATAGACCAGGCGCAAGCCTACCAATACACTTGTGGCTACAATGGACAGAATGCTCAGTATTCCCCCGAAACCTGATTCCGAAAGGGGGCCGAAGTACTCTGAGTGTGCATTGCCCATCGTTCCTGTATTTGTGGAGATTACAGTCATTTCATACGATCTCTGGAAGGGAGCATACTGGAACATGTAAGTTCCCGGTCCCCATCCGAATACGGGACGTGCCTCGAACATTCTAATCGCAGACATCCAGCGATTGATACGCTCCGTATTTGAGGCATCGGTTGATATATTGGATATGGATTCCACGTGCTGATTGAAGCTCGATCCGGATACTTTCTTGTTATCCTTCAGTTTCATAAGAATGTCCTCCTGGAAAAGCAGTCCAAAGACAAGCAGAATACCGAAAATCGCTGCGAGGGTATGAAATCTGATCCGGAAAATGATAATGAAAGCAAATGCGGCAGAGGCAAATATCCCGAGCCAGGCTGCCCGCGTAAAGGACATGATGACTCCGAAAATCAGCAGTCCCAAGAGAAATACTGTACCCAGATGGAAAAATCGGTTGATTTTATAGACTTTGCGCTTGAAAATAAACAGGCACACAATCGGGATGAACATGGATATAGCGGCAGCATAATCTCCGTGACCTGCAAAATAAGGTCGCGGCGCAAAGTCGGCATAGGGCTGCCACCAGTCATTGATATAATGCCTCCTAAGAGAGTAAACGATTACAAGGCTGAGTGAGAACAGAAATATCCAGAAGTAATAGCGGACGGTAGATTCTTTTTTGAATACGGAAAAAGTGAGGCAGTAGCCTACAACGATAAACCACAATCGGGCGATAAAAAATTTGATGGACACCTCAAACATGGTACTCGTCAAAGCGGTGATTAATACCCAGATAAGGTTGAATCCGATGGCGAGACTGATGGGATGATGCAGAAATTCCTTATCATATTTTCCATTGATAATCAGCTTGAGGAAAAACAGCCCCATCAGGAGCATCATTAAAGGCTCCGTAGGGAGGTTGATACTCAGGCCATAGTCAGTGAAGTCCTTTTTGATGGATAGGGGCGTTACCGCTGCAAGAAAAAGGATGGCTTTATCGGTGTGATACAGGATGACCCATATCAACATTAGCAGAACAGGAAACAGCAGGAACCAGAATATCTCCTTAGTAAAGAGAAATGTGTTGATCCCAATAAAAGCCGTGAGTACTGTATAAGGCAGCCAGGACGGATAGGATCGCTCTTCGGGCAGATTAAACTTCAGCAAAGAGCTTCTCTTCTTGCTTGATGAATTCTTTTCTACGGCGGGAGCGGGTGTAATTGCTCAGAATAGCGAAGACCAATATCGAGCAGATCAGCGTGGATACCATCGCCACGAGGACAATCAGGCTCCGCACCGGATAGGACTTCCGCTCGGCGGGCACGGCATTGTTGATGACAAATTTATGCGACAGGCGCTGCTGCGCATCAACTTTGGCTTCCGAGAGCTTTTCTTCCAGGACAGTCAGCTGATTGACATCCGAGTTCAGCTCATTCATCAGCTTCTGGTGGATGGGACCATAGGTAGCGAGCATTTTTTCCTGCTCTCCTATTTCTTTGGCTACGGCATTATTACCCATCATACGGGCGCGGGCATATTGCTCGGTAAGTACAGGAGCCTGCTCTACATAGTTTTGAACGCCATAAGCTCCGAGCTTTCTGAGGGAATCTACTACGGTTGTAATCCGCAATTGCTGGGCGTCATACTCGCGCTGGACAATACTTAGCACTTCCTTGGCGCGCTCCTGCTGGATGCGGGTCTTAACGCTGTCCAGGAGCATGGCAATATCGTTCGCCATCTTGGCGGCTGTATCCCGATTAATATCCAGCGTAGTGATTTCTATGGACATATATTCCGTTCTGCGGAACTTGACATTCTCTTTAAACTCCTTACCCAAAGCCGTTCTGGGAAATCCGCTCGACTGATCGATATGATAGTGCTTCATGAGTCCGTATTTCAAAGCAATACGTTCTGTAATTTCGTCACTCTCAAGGATTTGCAATAGCTGCTCGGCTTCCTGTTCTTCTCCGAAGGCGAGGATATCGTGCTGATCGGAGGTAAATCCGAACAGGGATCGGGAGATTGAATTTGTCCGTGTAGGATACAGGATCACACTGGATTTGTACTTCGGCGGAATAAAATACTCCGATGAAAAAATCAGCGCGACCAGTCCGGCAAGAAGCGTCATGCCAATAATCGGCTTTTTATACTGATTGAGAAAATCAACGATATCGGCGAAGTTAAATTCGCCTTCCTTCTCGGATGAACCTATCATATTTCTGTTTCCTGGCTATTAAAAATGACCTTAATCTGCCCGTAAGTCAGCATACGGAGCGCAACCGCAAAGATAAGGCTAAGTACTGATACCAGTCCGAGGATATAATACCAGTCCCATTGCAGATACACGCTTCCGCTGAAAAATAAGGCGATGCTGATGGCTCCGAACATGATCGCCCGTGCCCAGGCTCTTAACGGGACTTTGAGCTCAAAAATTGTGTGGGCGCGGTACATCTGAAGCAGACTGACGCTAAATTGAGTAATCAGTGTGGATATAACGCCTCCCATGGCGTGATAGCGGGGGATAAAATACAGATTCAGCAATATATTGGCAACGAATCCAAGTCCGGAAGTCCAGTTGAGAAAAGATACCGATCTATTGGCCGTCAGCAGAGATCCATAGATATAGATAATACAGAATGAGAGGAATGTGATCATCAGGGATCCGAATAGCGTAGCCAGATAATTATCGGACTCCGCGCCATACATCAGGGACATAATCGGGCGGGCAAAGAAGAAGCAGATCAGCACGAGTATCCAGGCGGGAACGCCGAGCAGACGTGCCATAGCCGAGGATACGCTCCCGGGAGACTGCCTGCGCTCAATCAGCCGCGCATACACCGGAAGCAGGATGGTCGCAAAGAGATAGGCAATGATGTTCACGGCATCGAGCAGGCGGTAGGCGGAAGCGTATCGGCCTGTTTCGAGGTTGGCGATGGACTCAGGCAGGAGCCGGTCAATCATGATGGCATCGGTGCGGGTATATAGGGTCATTAGAATGCCGAGAAGCGCGAAGGGCAGACTTTTCCGGAGGATAATCCGTAGAAAAGCCGGATTCCAGCGCATCCGGAAGACCACTGTTTCGCGGAAGACCAGTCCCGCTGCCACTATTACGGTCAGGAAATAAGCGATCATCTGGCCGTAGAGATAATACTCTATCCGGAAATGACCTCCGGCAAAGCTCATCAGCAAGCTCCCGCAGATGATAATCGCTATGGCACGGTCAATTACCGAGAGGTAGCTGTCCGTTCTGAATTGATGTAGTCCGGCGAGCGAAGCCCTGAAATACAGCACAAAGGAGATCAGTACCTGATTGACCAGGATCAGCGAGAGGATATGCAATGCCGCATCCCTATAGCCAATGATCCAGCCCAGTAGCATCCCCAGAATGAAATACGCGATGGAGATGGCGAGCTTGAAGGGAAGCAGTCCGGCATTAAACTTTGTCAGTAGATGCGTATGGCGTGCGACCGTGGTATTGATATAGGTATGGATCCCAGGATCGAGCAATACCAGGGGCCAGAAGCTCAGGTTATAGAGCGCGGCATAGAGTCCGTAGGATTCGAGACCGATGGCCAGCTGGACATTCCGGTCTATCCCAAGGAGCCAGAAAGGCTTGATGAGCAGATTCAGCGTCAGCAGCAGGAATATATTGCTGAGTGAGGATCCTTTATGCGCTGCCATTCCATGGGCAAAGATACATCCATGCCCCTCTGCTGCGCACAGGATATTCCTTAGGCTCTCGCCCTGAGAAAATCTCCGATACGCTCCGAAATCTCAGTTTTACCGAGCAGAGAGACGATATCCCAGAGTACCGGACCACCGGATTCTCCGCTGATGATTACGCGGAATAGCTGGAAGTAATTGCCGGGCTTCAGGGACAGATTCTGAGCTGTTTCTTCAAATGTTGTCTGAACGGAAGCGGCGCTGAAATCTTCCAGAGAAGCATACGCATCCTTTAAAGCCGAGAAAAACTGAGGCGCCGTAGCGTCCCATTTCTTCTCGATGACTTTTTCATCAAAGCTTTGTGGGCGGCTGAAGAAATACACGCTCAGGGAGTAGAAATCCGTGAGAAAAGTCGCTTTTTCTCTGACCAGCTCCGCTACCTGAGCAGCATATTCCGGAGACGCGGTAATTCCGTGCTGGCTCAGCTGCTGGGATAGAACATTGGCGAGTACCTCCGGCGGAGCCGTCCGTATATGCTGATGATTGAACCATTTGGCCTTCTCCGGATCAAATTTGGCTCCGGCTTTATGGACGCGCTCCAGGCTGAACTCTTCGACAAGCTCGTCCATCGTATAAAATTCTTTGTCGCCGCCGGAGTGCCATCCGAGCATGGAGAGGATATTGACATATGCCTCCGGAAGGTATCCTGCTTCGCGGTATCCGGAGCTTTTTTCTCCGGAAAAGGGATCATACCAGTCTAATGTAAATACCGGAAATCCGAGCCTGTCGCCATCACGCTTGGATAATTTTCCATTGCCATCCGGCTTTAGAATCAGCGGAAGGTGCGCAAACTGAGGCATGACGCTTTCCCAGCCTAAGGCTCTGTATAGCAGGACGTGCAGGGGTGCCGAGGGCAGCCACTCTTCTCCACGGATAACGTGTGTGATCTGCATCAGGTAATCATCAACTACATTGGCTAAGTGATAGGTAGGCATCCCGTCAGATTTGAATAATACCTTGTCATCCAGTTCTTTGGAGTTGACGGTTACCCATCCGCGGATAATATCCTGCACCCGGACATCCTCGTTGCGGGGCATGCGGAATCGGATAACGTGTGCTTCTCCGGCATCGAGACGCTGCTTGACCTCATCCTGCGGAAGCGTCAGGGAGTTCTTCATATAATCCCGCGTGATGGCATCGTATTTAAAGGCCTGCGTTCCGGATTTGGACATCCGCTCGCGCATAGCTTCGAGGTCTTCCGTGGTATCGAATGCATAATAAGCATGCCCTGAGTCCAGCAATTGCTGCGCATATTGTGCATACATTTCCTTGCGCTCGCTCTGCCGATATGGTGCATAGGGTCCGCCAATATCCGGCCCTTCGGAGTACATTATCCCTGCCCATTTCAGCGATTCCCTGATATATTCCTCTGCACCGGGTACAAAGCGGTTCTGATCGGTATCTTCTATTCGGAGAATGAAATCACCGCCCAGCTTCTTGGCAAATAGATAGTTATACAGCGCTGTGCGGACTCCTCCCAAATGGAGCGGTCCTGTTGGTGAAGGCGCAAATCGGACTCTGACGCGTCGGTTTTCCATGCTGCAAAGGTAGCAAAAGCCTATCGGATTGATAAGCCGCGTATTTTGCGGCTTATCTGCACTCAATGTATTTAACTTTGTCTGCTTAATCGCTCAGAATATGTCCTGGTTTGAAACCTGGTTCGGAACCCCCTACTATAATCTCCTGTACCGCAATCGGGATGATGCCGAAGCTCAGGCTTTCATGGATGTGCTGACAGCGTTTCTGCAGCTGCCCGCCCATTCCCGAGTATTGGATCTGGCCTGCGGAGCAGGGAGACACTCCATATACCTGGCGACCAAAGGTCTGCATGTATGGGGATGCGATATTATTCCGGAAAATATTACCGCCGCCTCTGCGCATCAATCGGCTGATCTGCATTTTTTCCAGCACGATATGCGCGATCCGCTGCCTGTGACCGACTTTAATGCCATCTTCAATCTTTTTACGAGCTTCGGATATTTCGAGACCGAAGCCGAAGAGCAGCAGACGATGAATAATATCGCCGCCGCGCTCAGCTCTAATGGATTGATTGTCATTGATTTCTTCAATAGCTGGAAGGTGCTTCAGCAGATGGTCCCTTACACGGAAAAAGAAATTGAGGGGATGCTCTACCGGATTAAGAAGCATCACGATGAGCGATTTATCTACAAGGATATAGAAATCATGGATCATGGGACGATCCATACATTTCAGGAAAAAGTCCGGCTACTTAAGCAGGATGATTTCAGCAATTACTTCCGCGTTGCGGGATTGGAAGAAATCCACAGATTCGGAAATTATGCGCTGGAGCCTTTCAGCCCCGAGCATTCCGACCGCCTGATCCTTATTGCCCGCAAACGCTGATGATTGCGCTTCTCGATGCAGCCGATCAAATTACCGATCTCCTCGAATGGGATCAGGATATGTTTGTGGCCATCAATACAGGCTGGACCCATCCGATTCTGGACCGGATCATGCCCTGGCTACGGGAGCCGCTGTTCTGGACGCCGGTATATGCTTTTTTCATTTCTTTCCTGGTGATTAACTTCGGACGTAAAGGAATGTATATCACTCTTTTTGCCGTCCTGACCTTTGTCATGACGGATCAAATCAGTGCCGGATATATCAAGCCGCGCGTCAACCGGATGCGTCCCTGCAATGACGTGATGCTGGCCGGAGAGATTATCCAGCGGGTAGAATGCGGCTCCGGAAAAAGCTTCCCGTCCACACATGCCACCAATCACTTCGGATTTTCCCTATTCCTCATTGCGGTATTAGGAAAACGAATCCGGGGACTGACCATCGCAGCACTGCTGTGGGCAACAAGCGTCGGACTGGCGCAGATATACGTCGGGCTTCATTTTCCCATAGATGTTATCTTTGGAGGACTTTTAGGCGCCAGCATCGGACTTTTTACCGGATCGCTGGCTAACTACTTTGTCCCTTTGCCGGATGAACACATCAGCTCTACTCCCCTATAAATAAGGAAAATATATACAGATGGAAAATATCTTCGATAATTACAATCTCATCCTTGTAACGCCTCAACAGGAGGATGGCATCGCTTTGATCCGCCTGAACCGTCCCAGGGAATTGAATGCCCTCAATCTGGAGCTGATGAAGGAGCTGATGGACGCCTTCACCCGCCTCGATAATGAGGAGAGTGTCCGTGTGATTGTTTTAACCGGAAATGAGCGCGCCTTTGCGGCAGGGGCGGATATCAAGCAGATGGCAGGACGTACGGCAGTGGATATGCTGCGGATAGATCAGTTTTCTATCTGGGACCAGATCCGTAAAACGCGCAAGCCCGTGATTGCTGCCGTTTCCGGATTTGCCCTCGGGGGCGGATGCGAGCTGGCTATGCTCTGTGATATGATTATTGCCTCCGAATCCGCAAAGTTTGGCCAGCCTGAGATCAAAATCGGGACGATGCCCGGTGCCGGAGGAACCCAGCGCCTCACGCGTGCCGTAGGAAAAGTCCTCGCTATGGAGATGGTGCTTACAGGCCGATTTATTTCTGCTGAGGAGGCGCTGCGTGCCGGACTCGTCAACCGTGTTGTTCCCGAAGAATTATATCTCGATGAGGCGATCAAGCTCGCAAAAGAGATCGCTGCCCTGGCTCCGCTTTCTGTGATGCTGGCCAAGGAATCGGTCAATAAAGCCTTCGACTCCACGCTCCAGGAAGGACTGATGTTCGAGCGCAAGAACTTCTATATGACCTTCGCCACGGAAGACCAGACCGAAGGGATGAACGCCTTTGTAGAAAAGCGACCAGCGGCATTCAAGGGAAGATAAGCGCTCCTGAGGTATCCAAAAAAAATCCCCATCAGCGCTGCTGATGGGGATTTCCTTAATTTTGTAGCAATTAATGCCTTATACTGCGAAGCTCTCTCCGCAGCCACAGGTACGCGTAGCATTCGGGTTATGAAACTCGAATCCCTTGCCATTCAGGCCATCGGAGAAATGGAGCTCCGTGCCCGCGAGGTAGAGATAGGATTTTAGATCCACATGGATCTCCAATCCGTTATCGTCAAATACCTGATCGCCAGGCTTTTCCTCGTTATCGAAATTGAGCTTATAGCTCAGCCCGGAGCATCCGCCGCCTTCTACGCCCACGCGGAGGAAGTATGAGTCGTTATGTCCTTCCTTGGAACGTAAGGCCATCAGCTGATCCTTAGCCTTATCTGTCACCGTGATCATTGAATTCATATCTATCTGAAATCTTAATTGGAATAATTCTAAACAAAGTTAGCTATTCCCTGAATGCTATCAAATTATATGCAACATTGAATGAATGATGAATTGTGAATGGTGAATCAGAAGAAGGAGAAGGAAGCAGACAGTATTGTTCTCGCGCGCAGTGTCCTTTGCTTGAAGGCAAAGAACACTGCGCGCGAGAACGTAGATATTTGAGGTATGATTTATCCGAAAATTCGTGTCGTGCGGGTAGCCACAAGGGCTACCCCTACCGTCTTGCATCATTTGACGCCGGTTATATGCGTAAGTCTACACGCTCGACGGGATTTGTAATACCGTCGAAGGTTACTGTGCAAATGGATTCAGCTCCGTAGGAGCGGACTGTCTGTAGAAAACGCTGTAGAAAATGAATTTGAGCCCCGTAGGGGCGGCACTGTTCGTAGCGCGGGGTTTTAGCCCCGGGTTGGGATGAGATATAATATATAGGGAACCCCGTAGGGGTGGCACTGATTTCCACGCTTTTTACTGTTCCGCTCCTACGGAGCTCATATTCTCTTCCATCCTCCTTATCCCAGGGCTAAAGCCCTGCGCTACGAATAGTGCTGCTCCTACGGAGCTCAGGCTATAAGTCGTGACTAATTTTATATAGGGCGTTGTATGCGAAGGGATTACAAATCCCGCTGTTTGGGCGGCGACGGGATTATAAATCCCGTCGAGCGCTTAGGCGGATGCGTGTAGGTGGCCGAGTGTAGGCGGACGCGTGTAAGTGGATGCGCGCGGGGCGGGTCTTTATATCGCCTTGGCTCCTATTGTCTATGAAGATTTCTCCGTTGCGTTCAGAGGTCTGGCCGCTTGAAGGCGGCGGGCGACCTCCTCTCTCCAGTCGAAATGACCCCAGTAGGAAAACACATTCGCCAATAGTCCGAGTCTGTCATTTCGAGGGAGAGTTTTGCCTGCATAGCGAGGCATTAAAGCCGAGCGGAGCAGGCATTACGCAATGAAGAAATCTTAGGGGGAAACAGGAAGAGGAGAAGGTTTTCCATACTTTTACAGATATAAACTCGTTCCTTATATCATGAAAAATGCCGCTGCGCTCGTTATCTGGTATTTCTTACACTTTCAGCATACCTCGGATGGCAGAATTATAGATTGTATCAGCAATTAGAAGCTCAGAAGTTTACTGCACAGTACACGCAGGATATTTTTAGTCATATATCTTCTATCTATTTAGCTGATCTACAGAAATCCATGTATGAGCCAAACCACGATATGTACAATTTTGAGAATAGTAAGCAAATGGACATAGATCTTTCTCCAAAATTTGATAGCATTCGCAATGTGCTAAAGAAGCTGGATAAAAAGGATTTACCGTCTTTTTACTCTAATATCCTTAGTCTAAGAAATGATGTAAAAAAGTATCTAAAAACCCATTACAGCCAAATAATGTCATACAACAATGACATGTATTATTCTAAAACTATCTCGAAACTGCGTGAACCAGAAGCCCGCAATTTTTATCTATTCATGATTAAGTATATGGAGGTGAGGACCAAGTATGAAGTTGAACAGCAAGAAATCGCTTATAATACCCACGGGGACGGCGTTCACGTGGCTTTAGTACGTCCCGTTTCTTCCGTAATCTTAGAGGGAGAGGAATATAAAGCTGAAATTTTCCTGGGAAATTATGATTTTAAGCTCAGCACAGATATTGAAATTGATGGTAAACAGCAAAAATTGAATGATTACATGAGCACCAATTATATAATTAC
>JBBRLW010000019.1:0-12172 GCA_038231115.1 Bacteroidia bacterium | reverse complement strand
CTGAAGCTGCGCAAAGCACTTGTTTACAACGGAAAACAGAGCTATTATAACTTGAAATTCAGCTATACTGGCAATTTCCCCTATTCATTCAAGACCCAGATTGATGGAAAATTAAAGCAGCACATAGAGCGTAACATTACGATTGATCATCCTCGTGACAACATCACAGAGGCCTATTTTCAGTTTAATATGCGCGCCAAACCCGCGATGATCAAATTCATGTATGGATTAGCCCACGCCGATGTAGGTCAAAAACCTGAAATGCCTGATCCGGACATATTCAGTACGCAGTATTTCAGTATGTCGCCGGCTGCCTGGAAAGCATTTGTTTCCGGCATACCCGTCAAATAGACACAAAAAAAGCGCATCCTTTGGGGATGCGCTTTCAAATTTCTGAGAAAACAGAAAGTGTATAAATGAAAAAAGATGGAATCCTTTAGGGATTACATCTTGTCTTCCATTTTATCCATTTTTTTGTCCATTTTCTTTTTGTCCTTTCTCATCTCTTTTTTCATCTCCATTTTGTCCTCATGCATGTCCATTTTGGCTTCGTACATTTTGTACTGACCTTCATTGAGGACTGTTTTCATTTTCATGTTGAGGTCATCGTGCATACGCATCATGTCAGACTTCATCATAGCCTTGTCTTTCTTCATTTTGCACATGTCCTCCTGACGGTAATGCTCAACCAGGGCATCCTTAACTTTCATCGTTTGATCATCGTTAAGCTTAAGATCCTTCTTGAGATTCATAGACTTCATTTCAGCACGCTGCTCAGGAGTTTTTCCTTTCATGCCTGCTGCGTTTGCGGTAGATACTTGCCCAAGCAGGATAAAAGCTGCGAATAAAGCAAACATCAGAGTTTTAAAATTTTTCATATAATAATTATTTAAAGACAGATTAATCACCAATGCTGAACACTGTTCAGTGGATGTTATAGCTAAAGAACTGCAATGGTTTTTAAATAGTTTCAATTATGGTACTCCTATTGTTACAGCGCGGACTTTGCCCTGATAACATCGGTGAAAGCAAGAAAAAAATCGGATTTGCCCCATAAAATATGTCCCGTCTGCGGATTGCCATTTAGCTGGCGCAAGAAATGGGAAAAAGTATGGGAGGAGGTCAAATACTGCTCGGAGCGCTGCCGCAGGGCGAAAACGTCCAATGATTTAGCTCAATAGTATCTGCCAGGCTTCCTCCGCCTGATTGTTGTCAATCAAGGACTTGGCTTCGTACAGCTTTATCTCTGTAATCTCCTGAAGATCAAGCGCTTTTTGCTGCTTTTCCGGATTTAATTTGGGCAGCGTTCTGGCCAGCCTTCCGAGATTGTTACCGCTAAGTACGATACTCATTTTCAGACATTCAGGCAGCATATCGAATCCGATTCCCTCTCCCATGCCCGGGCCTGCCAATTGGAATAGCCCCTCCATAGCGCGGCTGTAGTACATGGAACCCATGCGGGAGATCTGATCCATTTTCACCGGATCAATCTTCTTTTGATCGGTAATGGCATCTGACAGTATATGTAGATAAATAACTTCACAAATGATGAGATTTCCTGCCCCCGGGCCATCTCCCAAAGATTTTATCTCCAGGACTTTGCATTCCATTTGTGCTACGGCTTCCGCAACGCGGGGAGGCTTTACCATTATGGAGTCCAGCTCGGTAAGTCCGGATTTTTCAAACTCATTGACTCCATCCGGATATTCTCCGGAGCTGATGACCATCTGCTCAAGCGTTGCATAGGAGCAGATATTAACGACGCACTCTCCGGTATCCTGACAGTTTTTGAGTGTATGCTTGGTCGTATTATCACGGACACGCCTTGCCGGAGAAAATATCAGTACAGGCGGATTAGAGCTAAATATGTTGAAATAGCTAAACGGAGACAGATTTACTACCCCATCCATGCCTATGGTAGAAACCCAGGCAACTGGCCTCGGGGCAATAGCTCCCTGAATATATTCCTGAAGCTCTGCTGTGGGCATAGATTGGGGATCAAAAGATTGCATCTTCATCATGCTGCAAATTTAGGAAGGATATAATTTCCGGCTCAGGAAATAAATTGTAGCTGACCAATGAGGTCAGAAAACAATACTGTATCTTGTGGCATCCATTTTGGCTCACAGATTTCCAGACCAGTTGGCCTTAATTTTTTTGATAATGAGAACAATGAAAACAATCTATGCAATGGCGCTTAGCGGAGTCCTCTTTTTTGCGCTCAACGGATTTGCTCCCGCAGGTTCCGGAATTTACTCTACCAAGACCGGAAAAGTCAGCTTCTTTTCAAAAACGGATGTAGAGAATATTGATGCTACGAACTCAACCGTTAGCTCCGTGCTTAATACCGAGAATGGAGAGATGGCTTTCCAGATGAATGTCAAATCCTTTGAGTTTGAAAAAGCCCTCATGCAGGAGCATTTCAATGAGAAGTATGTAGAATCGGATAAATATCCAAAATCATCCTTCAAAGGAAAAATTACGGATATGTCCAAAGTGGATTTCACTAAAGACGGTGAGTATAAAACAATGGTTTCAGGTGAATTGTTAATGCACGGAGTTACGAACAAAGTCACTGTCCCTGCCAGCTTTACTGTAAAGGGAAGCACGATACGGGGCAAATCCGAATTTAAGCTGCGTCCGGCGGATTATAAAATCATCTATCCGAATATGGTGAAGAACAAGATATCCGAAGAACTGCTGCTCAGCTGCGATATTGAGTACCTTCCCAAGAAGTAAATATAATTCCTTTTCGGGATTTTAGCTGTTGTATTCCCATACGCTGCGATAAGCACCAATGGACTCGAAGTACTCAATCATATCGCTATAGAATTTGTGTGCGCCGATGGTTGCCGAGTCTCCGATGATGATCAGCCGCGATTTGGCGCGGGTCAGGGCGACATTCATTCGGCGGTAATCCGATAAAAATCCTATTTCCTGACGCTCATTGCTTCTCACCAAAGAGATATAGATAGCATCACGTTCCTGCCCCTGGAATCCGTCAACGGTATTAATGGCAAGCATCCGCGGATAAGTGATTAGTATGGGCAGGTCTTTCAGCAAATCTTTCAGCAGCAGCACCTGAGCTTTATAGGGAGAAATCACTCCGATTTTAAGAGTGGAGAGCTGCTCTTCTGTCAGTTCCGATTCAAGCTGTGCTGTAAATGACTCCAGATGCCTGACAAGGACAGCCGCCTCCTCAGGGTTGGTGAGGCTACGCTCGGATTCCTGCTTCTCATCGTAGCTGGCTCCGGCGGTATCGATAAACTCCACCGGAGGAAGGTCAAGTCCGAATATATTGCGGTGACGTACCAGATCGGAGGCTTCGAGGGCACCTTCATAGAACGTATCACTGGAAAACTGCATAATCTGTTCGTGCATCCGATACTGAGTGCGAAGCATGATATCCGCCTTCTGGTGCTGAATAATTTGCTCGAACAGAGTAATCGACAGACCCTCTCTGGCCGCCTTCAGCGATTTGACGGTTGGAGGAAGCTGGTGATGATCTCCTGCAAATATGACACGCTGTGCCTTCTGAATGGGAATCCAGCAGGCCGGTTCGAGCGCCTGTCCGGCCTCATCAATAAACAGTGTAGCGAATTTCTTTTCCCGCAGAATATTATGTCCGGCACCTACCAGCGTGGTAGCGATGACCTTAGCGGTAGCAATGATTTCCTCCTGCATATAAAATTCGAGGTGTCCGGCCTCCCGCTCACGCTTCTTCGCCTCATCTACGATCATCCGGCGCTGTTCCCGCTCTGAGGGTCCAAAGTTTCTCTTGTATTTGGAAGCCATCCGGCGATACTCCGCTGCGTCTTTTTTGAGCTGCTTCATGTCCCGGTAATTGGGATGCCGGCTCATGCGGGAGTCAAGTGTTAATTCAAATAATGCTTCAGATATACGTGCCGGATTTCCCAGGCGGACAACAGTGATACCTCGCAGACTCAGCTTTTCACTGATGAGATCGATGGCGGTATTGCTGGGGGCGCAGACCAGAATCTGGCTTTCATGATTGGATAGCTGGACAATGGCCTCTACTAAGGTGGTGGTTTTCCCTGTACCGGGAGGTCCGTGAATAAGCGCTACATCTTCCGCACGGATGATATTCTCAATGGCTTCATTTTGAGACTGATTGAGTCCGTTACCGGAAAGCGGGAACATCGCTTTTCCGAAATGCGCCTGCTGATTGCCGAGCAGAATTTCCCGTAATTCATACAGACGCGATTCCTTATCGGCATCAATAACCCGCTCGAGGGCACGCTCCATTTCGCGGTAGCTGATTTCATCGAACATGAGGTCAATGCCGAGCTTACCTTCCTCTATCCAGTCCGGCAGCTCATCTGCATTAAAATTTATGACGATTTTGTTCTGCCGTACTACGGAGATAACTCCGTTGATCTGCGGATTATCCTTGATGAAGGAAGATCGGTTGGTAAACAGAGACACTGCCTTTCCGAACTGGAACTGATGGGCATCGTCGAGATGCGTGGTTCGCTCCAGCTCGGCAATGACCCTTCCGGTTTTGCTACAGCTGATCTCGGTTATGGCAAGCGGATACCAGCATTGTCCGAGCTTGCGGCGGGTGCCGATATCAGCGGCCAGGACTTTCGTTTTATAGTATTCTCTATCCTCATCCTTCTCCATTTTGAGGAGGCGCTGTAGGTTGCGGAGGTGCTCGTGGGAATTCATTGGAAGCAACAAAATTAGCTAATCACTACAGGGAACAGGGCTTTTCGGGAAAGGATAAATTCGATGAACACTGTTCATATTATTTCTTGAATGAATCGGCACCTTTTCCAAAGCTTTAAAGTTTAGGATGCACAACCGGAATTTTTAACCTATAAATACTAAGAAAATGTCAGGAAAACTGAAAAATCTCGACGATTTGTTCGAGCACCAAATCAAAGATCTGTACAGTGCTGAAAGCCAGCTCATCAAAGCGCTTCCTAAAATGGCTGCTGCTGCCCATGATCCGAAGCTGAAAGCGCTGTTTGAAAAACACCTTACGGAAACTGAAAATCAGCTGAGCCGTATCGAAGAGCTTGCAAAAGCCCTCGATATCGATCCGAAAGGAGAGACTTGTAAAGCCATGAAAGGACTCATCGAAGAAGGTCAGGGAATGATCTCGGAAGATGCAGAGCCTGAAGTTAAGGATGCTGGTCTGATTGCAGAAGCACAGCGCATTGAGCATTACGAGATTTCCGGATATGGAACGGCTCGCTATTATGCCCAAATACTGGGACATAAAAAAGCGCAGAGCCTTCTGGAAGCTACACTTGCTGAAGAGCAGGGTGCCGATACCAAGCTAAATGACCTTGCAAAATCAAGGATCGACGTTGCAGCAATGTAATTTTTAGACTACAAATATTTTTGAGAAGCCGCTGGACTATTAGTTCAGCGGCTTTTTTGTTTATAAATCGTCTAATAGAACCGTAGTATTATGTCGGTTCTTTCCATCATTAAGCGATAAAACAGGGTTTAATGATGGAAAAAACCGACAGAATAACAGGAACTGGCAAGCAAGTCACTCTCTACAGACTTCCCTATCATAGTACTCAAGAAGACTATAATTATGCAAAGGCGCGAGCTCAAAACAGGATACATTCCAATTTTCTCTTATCTGCTGCGTTTAGACAGAGTCCTGGATAAGTCTTGTTTCTGCTACCTTTGTAAAGAACTCTCTGCTAACGATGATCGTTTTCCCTAACGCCAAAATAAACCTGGGACTATATATAGTTGCCAAAAGAAGCGATGGCTTCCATGACCTCGAATCCATATTTTATCCGGTGCCCGGACTCAAAGATGCCTTGGAAGCCGTTCCCTCACGGAATCTCAGCTTTGTGGAAGAAGGCATCAAAACAACCGAGTTTGAGGAAGATAATCTCTGTATGAAGGCCTTCCGCCTGTTGGAAGAGCGTCATCATATTACGCCGGTTGATATGCATCTGCTCAAAGGTATTCCGGTCGGTGCCGGACTGGGCGGAGGTTCTTCTGATGCTACTTTTGCGTTAAAGCTTATCTCAGACTTACATGCACTGGCGCTGACAGATCATCAATTAAAGACGTATGCTGCTGAATTAGGGTCTGATTGTCCGTTTTTTGTGGACAATAAGCCGGCTTATGTTCACGGACGTGGAGAAATGATGGAAAGCCTTGAAGATCAGTTTCTATCCGGACTATACATCAGCATATTATATCCCGGGACACATATCTCTACCAGAGAAGCCTTTTCGGGGATTATGCCTCGTCCCTCAGACCGTCAGCTAAAAACGGAACGCGCGCAGTCCGATGCAGATTTCGCCCGCATATATGTCAATGATTTCGAGGAAAATGCGTTCAGCCGCCATCCGGAAATTGCGTTTTGTAAACAGTGGCTGCTGACTTCCGGATGCTTCTATGCATCTATGACAGGCTCAGGATCTGCCGTTTATGGACTATCGCATCAGGCCATCGAAATAGCAGATAAAGCTGCCCACTGGTTTTACTATCAGGGGAAGCTCGACTGATTTCCGGAATAAATTTCATGGCGCATAATTTGAAAAGCCTCCGATATGCGTTTAAGGATCTGGACTTTGCTATTTCTCTCAGCAACATGCCTGATGGGTAATGCACAGATCAGGAAGCTATCAGCACAGGATAGCCAAAGCTATATGCTTTTGACGCAATCCATTAGTATTCAGCCTAAAAATGCGGATATGTATTTCCAGCGCGGGGAGCTTCTGCTTGATAATCAACGGTACAGTCAGGCGCTGAAAGACTATCAGATGGCTTCGTCTTTTGGGCTGAAATCCAGCCTGGTACACGAAAGGATCGGCTATACCTACACGCGGATGAAAATGTACTCCGAAGCCGTGCAGGAACTGACGCAGGCTATTGATCTTGATCCGCATAATTTTGATGCCTATACCGATCGCGGATTTGCTTTCATGCAGATGAATCGCGGCTATATGGCTATTGAAGATTTCAAGCTATATCTTAGCAAATATCCGGATGATGCCAAAGCGCAATTCAGCCTGGGAAGAAGCTACGAGAATGAAAACCAGAACAAAGAGGCTGTTGAACAGTATCTGAAAGCCTCTATAAATGATCCCGGTAATGCGGAGCCAATCAATCGCGCGGGATTATGCGCCGCAAAAATGAATGATTTTGAGTCCTCGGTAAAATATTTTACGGAGGCCATTATGCGGGATAATAATCGTGCGGATCTGTTTTTCAATCGGGGTATTGCGAAAGGCAGAGCAAAGCAGGATTTCTGCGATGATTTTTATCAGGCCCAGAAGCTGGGAGACGCAAAAGCAGGAGAGATGCTGGCCAGATTCTGCAAGCCTGCCGATAAGCCCTAACTTTGCGAGATTGAATCATCAGGAACCACAGGACGAGCATAGTCCGCAGGGAAAAATAAAAATATACGGCATCCATGCGATTGCAGAAGCGATTGCAGAAGGCGTATCGTTTAACCGCGTATATATCCAGAAGGATAGCTATAACGAGCGGATTGCAGATCTGATTAAAGAACTCAAAAAGCATTTGATTCCATTTCAGCTGGTTCCGCGTGAGAAGCTCAGCCGGATGACCTCGAAGCCGCATCAGGGTGTCGTGGCGCTGACTTCTCCGGTGAGCTATCAAAGCATTGAGCAGGTGCTTCCCATGATTTATGAGCATGGCAACTTGCCACTTCTGGCACTGCTCGACGGCGTTACCGATATCCGGAATTTTGGCGCGATTGCCCGCTCAGCGGAATGCTTTGGCATAGATGCGCTGATTACGCCCTCACGGGGAACGGCTATGATCAATGAGGAAGCGATAAAATCCAGTGCCGGAGCTTTGCATCGGATCCAGGTATGCCGGGAAATGAACATGCAGGATAGCATCGGCTTCCTGAAAAATAGCGGCATTCAGCTGATTGCCTGCTCGGAAAAAGCAACGAAGAACGTCCGGGAGGCGGATTTTTCTGCTCCATGCTGCATCGTAATGGGATCGGAAGGCGAGGGCATACATCCCAGCCTGCTGGATCAGTGTGATACACACGTCCGGATACCCATGCAGGGAAATATCCAGAGCCTCAACGTATCGGTTGCAGCAGGAATTATTTTCTACGAGGCTTCTATGGCGCGCCTGAGCAATTATGTATCTCCTTACGATAGTATATGACACAGATATTAGACGGCAAAGCACTGGCAGATAAAATCAGGCAGGAAATCAGGACTGAGGTAGATCAGATGACGGCTTCCGGCAAGCCCGCGCCGCATTTAATAGCGATTCTGGTCGGAGATGTGATTGCCAGCGCAACGTATATCCGTAACAAAATCAAGAGCTGTGAGGAAGCCGGATTTAAATCAACGCTGCTGAGGCTTCCCGCTGAAATATCTCAGGAAGACCTGCTGAATGAGATTGAGCGCATCAATAACGATGACAGCATCGACGGTTTATTAGTTCAGCTGCCCCTGCCGAAGCATATCGAGGAAAGCCAGGTCATTGAAGCGATCAGCTTTTCCAAGGATGTAGATGGATTCCATCCGCTGAATGTAGGACGGATGGCCAAGGGACTGCCTGCGGTGCTTCCGGCTACCCCTTACGGAATACTGAAAATTTTAGAGGAATACAACATCGAGACTTCCGGAAAACATTGTGTTGTCATCGGAAGGTCAAATATTGTGGGCAGCCCTATTAGTATCCTGATGGGCAGAAATGCGTATCCCGGGAACTGTACGGTGACGCTGTGCCACTCCAAAACAAAGGATCTGGCCTCATTTACCCTTCAGGCGGATATTATTATCGCCGCCGTAGGAATTACGCATCTGCTCAAGGCAGATATGGTGAAAGCAGGGGCTGTGATCATAGACGTAGGAATGAATAGCGTGGAAGATTCCACGAAAAAATCGGGATACCGGCTCACGGGAGATACGGATTATGAGGGATTGTTCGGAAAAGTTTCCGCTATTACGCCTGTCCCGGGCGGTATCGGCCCGATGACTATAGCCTGTCTTTTGCTTAATACTCTGGAAATTGCAAAGCGTAGTCATCAATAATATGTCTTCTGCTGAAAATATTCAGCTCCTCACTCCTACCCTGCCGGTGATGGAAATGTTCTACACGCTTCAGGGCGAAGGATATTACTCGGGTCAGGCGGCATATTTTATCCGCCTGGGCGGATGCGACGTCGGTTGTGTGTGGTGTGATGTTAAAGAATCATGGGATGCGGAGGCGCATCCGCATTATTCTGTGGAAGACATTGCCAATGAGGCCGCATCATTTCCGGGGCGCCTCGCTGTAATTACCGGAGGTGAGCCGCTCATGCATGATCTGGCGCCGCTGACGGCGGTATTGCATCAGAAAGGATTTATAATCAATATCGAGACTTCGGGATCGAGTCCGCTGAGCGGAAATCTTGACTGGATATGTCTCTCGCCCAAGAAGTTCAAGCAGCCGCTTCCGGAAGCCTATCATGCAGCGGATGAGCTGAAGATCATCGTGTATAATGTATCGGATTTTAAGTGGGCCGAGCAGGAAGCCGCAAAAGTTTCACCGCGATGTATTCTCTATTTGCAACCGGAGTGGTCCAAGCGCGAGACCATGCTTCCGCAGATCATTGACTATATCAAGCTACATCCGAGATGGCGCATTTCCCTGCAGACGCATAAGTTCATGGATATCCCTTAGCATAGTATTTGATAGTCCGCACATCAAGAAAGCATTTGAACCTTTCGAGATCAATATTTTGGAAACATTCGTAACCGTTTATGCCGAGCAGACTCCGAATCCGGAGACGCTCAAATTTGTTGTCAACCAGCACGTCAGCCGTGGAGGCAGCTTCGATTTCCCTACGAAGGAAGAAGCTGAAAAGTCTCCGCTTGCCAAGGCGCTCTTTGAGCTTCCGTATGTGAGAGGTGTTTTCATCGCTGCTGATTTTATCACCGTCACCAAGGATCCGGAATATACCTGGGCAGAGCTTCTGCCGAAGATCAGAGTCTTCCTGAAAGAATACCTGACAGAGAAAAAAGAGGTCATCACGGATGCGCTGATGGATATGGTTCCGAGCTTTGCAGAATCAGAATCAGATGACGAAGTCGTCAAGCAGATCAAAGAAATTCTGGCTACGAAGATCAAGCCTGTAGTAGAAATGGACGGTGGTGCGATAGACTATGTTGACTTTCAGGATGGAATCGTGAAGCTGGCCATGCGCGGCTCCTGCTCCGGATGTCCCTCAAGTATGGTTACGCTGAAAGCAGGCATCGAGGGTCTGCTAAAAAGATTGGTTCCGGGCGTGAATGAGGTGGTAGCGGAGGCATTATAGCACACTGTTTGTATTGTTTAAAGGACAAGGTGTTTTTCATTTTGTACCTGTTTATATAATTTCATTTGGGAAGCCTGAGGACGCAAGTTCTCAGGCTTTTTTGGTTTTGGGCAGAGGATGTTCTCAATCAATCCTAATTTTACGCTCCAAATTATGGTGGAACCGATTAGCAGATTTCTCAGACTTGTACTGCTTCAGGTGGATGATGACAAGCTGTCTCCCTTGCTGCAATTTACAGGGAGCTTCCTCGGATTTGGAATTAATGGACTGATCTGGCTTCTGATCTACAAGCGCGCCGTCAGAGGCAGAGAATGGGACAGGACATTGATCATTCCGAGCAGTTTCAGCCTCGGCAGGGCAATAATCAAGCTGATGGGATACGGGATGTTAGTGACGCTCCTGGCGGCAATCGGTATCTGTTTTCTGTGGGGACAGGATTTTCCGTTTGAAAGTCTGTCTCAGAAAATAGAAAGCTCAGCTATGATGGCTACGGGCTGGGTAAGTGGATCGGGGGTAAATGGACTGGACAAAACCAGATTAGCCTGTTTTTCAGAACATGCATATATACTGAAGCTCTTCCTCTCGGTGTTGGGGATGTTCGGGATGCTCGGCATATTTGCTATTGCAGATATATTCTCTCTGAAACGGATGCGGCTTAGAATGTCAGATCCTCAGAATTACAGCTGGCATCCGGAGACGATCCGAACGATTTGGGGCATCGGGTTATTAATGATTCTTGGAAGCGGACTGCTTTTATTGACGATAAAAAATCAGATACATCTGAAAACGGTTGAAGCAGGGATTCAAAGTATCTTTCACACGGTTAATCTCTGGACAGGGAATCCAGATAACCTATTAAAGTCTTTTGATCAGCTGCCGGCTATTTATCTGGGAATTTTGTTTATTAATACAATAGGAGGCGGCTTAGGAAATGCTTATCAGGGCATACCTATTACCCTATTCTTTCAGAAATCCAGGAATTACCGTAGAATATTTATATGGCTGCTGAAAGCCTCAGCCATTATGATTGTAATTCTAAGTCCCTTTTTATTAAATCACTATTTATGGGAATTCCCCTCCGGCCAATATGAAAATGCGATTTCGGTATCGCTGAAAATCCTCAACTACTACTTCGGAGCCAAGTATCTAAAAATGGTCTACACTTCGGAGCCCATGCCGGAGCTGTTGGTCGGGGAGGAAGAGGTACCAATAGAGGTATAAATCAGCGGCTCGACACTTAGAGCGCTTTATGGATATGTCCACCGCCGATGACGTCTTCGCCTTCGTACCAGACGGCGGATTGTCCGGGCGCGATGGCTTTGACGCCATGTGTAAATCGGGATTCAATGGTATCGCTATCAAGCTGATAGAGATTAGCCAAAGCTCCGGAGTCCTTATATCGGATCTTGGTCAGTGCTTCAAGCCCATACGGAATTGCGGCATATTTCTGCAGATTGATATTCTTCACGAGCATAGAGCGGCGCTGCAGATCTTCTTCTTCCCCGAGATAGACCCTGTTAGTATCAGGCTCTATATCTACGACAAACATCGGACGCCCCATAGCTATCTCCAATCCTTTGCGCTGGCCTACGGTATAGAAGGGATATCCGCGATGCTTGCCTACAATGGTGCCATCTGTGAGGACAAAATCGCCGCCATCTACGCGCTCTTCCAGCCCCTCTACGTGGCGTTTCAGGAAAGCACGGTAATCGTTATCCGGAATAAAGCATATCTCATACGACTCAGACTTGGCCACCAGGTCGTGGTATCCCCATTCGGAAGCCATATCACGAATCTCGGACTTATGGAATCCACCAAGCGGAAGAAATGTACGCGCCAGGCTCTCCTGAGATAATCCCCACAGGACATAAGACTGAT
>JBBRLW010000018.1:0-12417 GCA_038231115.1 Bacteroidia bacterium | reverse complement strand
GAACGTCCGCCGCTCGCTGTCGGCCTTGGGATAAATCCGCGTCACTTTGCCCTGAAAGACCTGGTCAGGGAAAGAATAGAGCGTCATTTGCACGGTCTGATCAAGGCGGACTTTGTTCTTGTCCTCCTCATCCACCTGCGCCCGCATGACCAGATTCTCAGGCCGAACGTCAGCCACCTGCATGAGGTGATCGTTCACCGCCACGCGTGTGCCGATCGACTCGGGCCGATCGAGCACCACGCCATCGGTCGGTGAGAGAATGTTCTGCTGATCGAGATTCCACCGCGCGACCGCCACCGCGGACTTGGCGACGTCGACTTCCTTCTGCAACTCCAACTGCTTGGCGGCCCGCTGGGATTTGAGCGATTCCAGTTCGCTGGTCATCTGCTGCACGCGATCCATGGCGCGATCGACATCAAACTGTGTGGCGGCATCGCGTTCGAGCAACCCGGCCACGCGGACTTGATCGCGCTTGGCGATGCCAAACATGTCTACATCCGCGGCGATGCGGGCGTCGAACTCTTTAAGCACCGGGGAAGACTTTTCATCCGCCCTCGCGGTTTTTTCATTCAGCTCGGCGATGGCCTTGTCGAGCATGAACTGCAATTCCTTCTCTTCCACCATCGCCAGCGGTTGGCCGCGCTTTACGGCATCACCTTTGTCGACAAGCATCTTCGTGATGATGCCCGCGTGGTTGGCTTTGATCGGGAATTCGCGAACAGGCTCCACAGTGCCGGTCGAATAAAACGCCTGCACCACGGGCCCTTCGACCAAGCGGGTGACTTGCACCATTGGCCGAAGCATGCGCAGCAGTACCCAGCCGCCCGCCGCGACCACAACGGCCAGCGACGCGCAGACGATAATCCAATTGACAAAGGTACGGCCCGAGCGTCGCTTCATGATTTGCATTATAGGCATCGGAGCCTCGGTTAAAATCACCTTGACTTGCCCTGCGCAGGGCGTTCTAGTCTCACGGAGCAAGGAGCTCCTATGCCGATCCAGATGGAACTTCATAAAATCATCATCTCTGAAAATCAGGTTCAGCAGATCATTATTGCCCTTCAGGTCTCTGCCGTAGTGTTTGAAACGCGATCCACGGTAATCCTCTTCCTCAAATTTATGGCGCTGAATCATGGTTCCCATAGCCCCATCGAGGATCATAATGCGCTCCTCAAGAATATGCCGGAGCTGGAAAAGTAGTGACTCTGTTGGTGTAGCTGGTTTATTCAATAGCTTGATAATAAGAAGACAGTAATTCATCCGCCTGCGGCGGCATGGGATGGGCTAATTTGCGAAAACTGTGCAGGAATTAGCTGACACAAAAAAAGGCACGGAGAATCTCCGTGCCTTTACTATATAGGGATTCAGTAAAACTACTGAAGGTCTGTATATACCAATACTCTCCATCCACGTCTGTCCGTAAGGATAAGCGGATTGGTTGAGTAAGCTCTGGAAGCAGGATCGATGTTGAACAGTTTCATCTGTACAGGGGTCCCTGCATCGTCATCGATAAACTGGAATATCCAGCTACCTCTTACAAACTCAAAAGAATTGGGCTTGAAAGTATAGGTAGTTCCGTTTGGAGAAGCATTTTGGAAAATGGCATTGGAAGCATAAAAATCTGTGCTGATACCTCCGCCAGCGGCAGTAGCCGGACGGATTTTCAGGCTCAGGTCAGGACCTGTTCCGTCATTATCCCAGGCAGCACCAGTAGAGTCATTCAATGGAAAATTTTCTACGACGATGCTATCTACATAACGCTTTCCAATGATGATGGTTACATAATCGGTATTGTTGACATTGGTCTCGTTGACAGCTTTAAGACTGACACGGTAAAATCCGAGTGTATTGTACTTGAAAGTAGGATTTTGCAGCGTAGATGTAGTCGGCTTTGGATCACCGAAGTTCCAGAGGAGCGATGTAGCATCTTTGGACTGTGAAGCAAAAGTGATGGTTTCCCCTGTTTTGTAATTATAGGTAGGGAGATAGATTTTTGCGGTAGGAGCCGGTGGAAGATCACCAACTACAGGATCCTTGGAACATCCGCTTGCTGCGAATAAAGCAGCGGCCATTGCGACCATGAATAACTTGTTCATTCTTCGTTTTGATTTTGCTATGTGAATTTCAAATATAGGATAAATCCGTGAAATCTTCAAAAAAACAGCAGAGTTCCTGTCCTATTATAAAAAAACAGTCCCGCAGAGTGTGCGGGACTGTCCTATTGGTATATGAAATGAACTGCTTTTAGTCGAGTTCCAGATGATTAATTGCTCTATTGGCACGCAGATGCGCATAGTGCATTTCCTGTGACCTCTTGCGATGCATCCGTACCACCTGACGCATAACAAGCGCCATCGGCAGAATGGCATCCACCAGGATCAGGTGTCCACGCATGAGAATCATCATTCCGAAGTAAACCAGGGAGAGGATGACGGTCAACAGGAGCGCTGTCTCCGGATCAACTACTTTTTGATATGCTTTTTTCATATTGCCTTCTATAAAAGAAAGAGATATTGGAAAAACTGATCTTAGTAGCGTACCAGGAATTCTTCCATCATAGTACCCGTCAGGTACTCTGGATTGCTCTGAAGGAATGTTTTGGAAGATCCGATCGTGTAAAGGTCTCCGTAGTAGTTAAAGTAGCTGTAGAAAGTCCCTACTGTTACGTGAGCCGCTTTAGTTGGCGTATTACGCGCATTGATAAAGGACTGCTGAATGCTGGTTGCCCAATTGCTCCAGAAACCCGAGTTATTTAAAGAAGAGTTATACTTCGTTACAGTAACCTGATTCTGGTCGTTGGTAACAATTCCAACAATTTTTTCACCATTGGTACGGTAAAAATTCATCTGGGTATTGGCAGAGCGCAGATTGTTTACAGCGACTCCGTTTGTGATGTCAGACTCAAGGTTAGCCGTAGTAATGATTTCTCTGATGAAAGAGACTACTACACGAAGTCCGTTTTTACGTGGTCCGGACTGGATTACAAGTTCTCTTACAACATGTGGCTGACTGCAATTGATTACCATTGCCGCGCTTGTGATGAGCGTATCGGAAGCAGGTCCGGCATCGGGATGCTTTACACCACCGCCCCAGGCAATTGCTCCAAACTGAGCTACATTGTAATGGAAGAATCCATAGGAATTGACGTGGAAGCTGTTCACCAGAGTATCTGATGCAGGGCCACCACCCGGCTTGTGACCGATTTCATACACTAATGTGTCAGAAGATGGCCCGCCGCCGCCAGGATGTGTTCCCCAGTATCCGCCATCAGAGTTACATGCACTCTGGATGAGGGTATCGGTTGCCGGTCCGGAAACTACCGTAGCAGATGAACGGATGTGATTGTTTACATCCGTTTCCGGACGTACGTCGTTTCGTTTAGAGCAGGATGTCGCGACGGCCAGTAGCATGACCGCAGTTCCAATAATCCTTACTCTTTTAGATGAAAGTAGCATACTGTTAAAATTAATTTTGTTTATAGGTGCAAGCTATGACCAGTTTTGGAATCTTGCAAGTAGTAGCGAATCAAAATCTTACGGTTTCAAAATCATTTGAAATACTCAAAAGAGAGCATTGTGATCGTATTTGGCTGATTTTTATGAATTATCTTGCAAAAATGTGCATTGAAAAAAGTTATCCACATGTGTTAAATCTTTGTAAACAAGTCACGTTATGCGTAGATTTCCGGTGAAAATCTAACCTAATCAACAAATTTCTTACAGAAGTAAGAGACGCTTCGGCACGTCATTTTACTCCCCCGCTCACCTTTTCAATACCTTGGCGACTGCCTGTGCCTTGGAGTGAACATGGAGCTTGGTATAGATATTTTCAATATGTGTCCTGACGGTGCTAAAGCTGACACTATATTTTTCCGCAATCTTCTTGTAGCTCAGGCCATCTACCAGTGACATTAATACTTCCTTTTCTCTTACTGTCAGATCATCGTCAGCAAAGCTGACCTTCGTTTTCTGCTGAAAGTAATGGAGCATCTTACGGGCAATACCCGGACTCATCGGGACGCCACCTTCGCTCAGATGCCGGATGGCATCAATAATTTCAGAAGGAGAGGTCTTTTTCAACAGGTATCCCACGGCGCCCGCGCTGATCGCCTCGAAAACATTGTCCTCATCATCGAACACAGTGAACATCATAATCTGCATTTGCGGGAAATTAGCCTTCACAGTCCTCACGCCTTCAATTCCGGATATATTGGGCAGCCCGATATCCATAACAACTATGTCCGGAAGTGTTTTATTGAATTCGCTTACTACATTGCCGAGATTGCTCAGCGATACAACGCATTCCATATTCTCCTCTGAGTTGAAGAGACTTATCAGGCTTTTGCGCAGTATATGATTGTCCTCTACTATTCCGATACGAAGCATGAATTATAATATTTTAGCAGATAATTATATTTTTATGTGAAGCGTTATGCTGGTTCCATTGCCAGTACCTGACACTATATCCAAACTGGCATTAATGGCCAGCGCACGGTTCTGCATACTGGAAAGGCCATTCCCGAAACTGGCTGCCTCAGTATCGAATCCTTTTCCGTTGTCTTCTATACGGATAAACAGCACGCCGCTTCCATAGCTGACTTCCAGGCTACCGAGTGTAGCATCGGAATATTTGACCATATTATTTACGGCTTCCTTCATGATCAGATAAATATGCTGGCGCATCTTCATAGGAATCTTGAGCTGCCCTATATTTTCCTGGATGAATATATCACATTCAATTCCTTTAGCCTCCAGAATCTGACGGGTAAAGCGTTGAATCCGGATCATCAGCTCCTCTAAGGAGTCCTTATCCGGATTGATGCTCCATACAATATCATCCATTTTGTCCATCAGCTCCAAAGAGCTGTCCCGGATCTCGGCAGCCATCTCATGGCGGGAGAAGTCCGGACTAATACGCTCGCTCATCATCATATCACTAAGGATGGATATGGAGCTAAGCGTAGAGCCAATATCATCATGTAAATCGGTAGAGATACTCGCACGCAGCCTGATCACCTTCAATGCTTCTCTGAGCCTATACCTGTAAATGAGGTATCCCAGCCCCGATAGCGTTACAAGTATCAGTATCCTGAACCACCAGCTTTCCCAGTAGGGCTTATCTATAGATATCTGTAACAGTAAGTCATTGTTCATCCACTCACCCATCGTATTGCTGGCTTTGACGTGGAGCATATAGGCACCTCCGGCAAGGTTGGAAAATGTTATGGTTGACACCTTGCCGAGGTCTATCCATTTTTCACTCAGCCCATCCATCTTATAGCGATACCGTATTCCCTGAGAACGGGTATAATCCAGTGCTTTGAAGGAAATTGAAAACAGATTTTCCTTATAGCCGAGATGTACCTGGCTTTTCCGGGTCAAAGGGACATTACTCGTCCACTCTTTCCCCAGAGTACTGAGGGAGGTAAAATAAAAGGGGATGACCTCGCCCTGAATGCTAAATCGCGAAGGCGAAAAGCTGATGAGTGCTGAATTGGAATAATTCATGGAGAAAAACATTTCTCCGTTTAATCCCCTTTCTATAATATATCCCAGCTGATTATTAGGAAGGCCATCCGCTGTGGTATAATTGCGAATGGAGTTTTTTTCCGGATTGATGCAGCTGAGTCCGCTCAGCGTACTCACCCATATATTATGCTCATTATCCTCAGCGAGGGCAAATGTCAGGTCGCTGCCCAATCCCTGAAGGGTGGAATATACACGGAATGAATCTATTTTCTCATTGAGCATAGCTACTCCCTGATCCGTAGCGACCCAAATCCTTCCCTGATGGTCTTCAAATATCTGAATGACTCTTCCGGGTAAACCTCCGTGCTGCTCCGGATTAGAAGGATAGACTTTAAAGTCATGCGTAGCCTCACGATAGCGATGAAGTCCATAGGCAGCAATCCATATATTGCCCCGCCTGTCCTGTAAAATATAATCTGTCTTGTTGGATATCAATGAATTAGGTCCCCCATTGGAACGTATCACATCCATTTTCCCGCTCGCCGCATCATATCGATGTAATTCGTGATTATAGGTAGCAATCCAGATTCTGTATCTGGAATCTTCATATATATAGGTACAGCGCCTGCCTGTAAGACCCTCTTTTTTACCGAGCTTTTGAATGATCAATTTCTTCTGGTCATCATAGCGGATGACTCCATCAAATCCGGAGATCCACATTTTTCCCTCGTGGTCCCGTATGGCATGGCTGACAATATCTGACCTTCCATTTTTACTGAGTACCTGTATCTGATCCAGTACATTAAAATCCTGATCTGTTTTCAATAAACCTGTACCGTTCCAGTAAGAGAGCCAGTGGATGAGCTTATTCCCTGCAATACGCTCGGTGAATATATTGGTCAGGTCGCTGGTAATCATACGATTACCATTTTTTCGGATAATATGCTCGGTAAAGTGATAGCTGTTGGGATTAATCCGGTCAATGCCCTGATCCGTACCGAGCCAGATTATGTTTTCGCCAAGCGTATCCTGATAGATACAATTGATATTATCCGAGCTAATAGAAGCAATATCCCCGGGATCATTGCGGTAGAGGCTGAAATCCTCATCCCGTAGTGCGAAGATGTCACTTCCTACGTCAGAAGTATATAGTCCATCACGGGTAGCGATCCATAGCTGACGTCTGTCCCCTGCCCGGACGATCTGGATATCATTAACTATTTTACCTTTCAATAATTGATGGCTGATGAGCCGGTCAGGATCAAAAAGGATGACTCCTTCCTGCCATCGATTCGTAGCCCATGCGGTTGCAGTGAACTTCCGGATAAAAGTAGCAGGTGTGGCAGGAAATTGCAGCGGATAGTTTTTTACTTCTTTAGTAACAATACTATATGATTTTAAAACCGCCCCCGAAGAGTACCATAATTTCCCTTTGTCAATTGTCATTGGGAATACTCCGGCATCCGGAAACGGCTTAATTCTCTCCATCATTCCATTTTTCCGGTCAATCCGGACTAGAGCGTCTATATCCACAATCCAGGTATTGCCATCTTTATCGAATAAGGCAGAGTGATCATTATTATAATGCAGACTGTTTTTCAGACTATTATCTGTGCTGAAATTTGCTGCTTTTCCACTGAATGGGTTGAAGCAGGACATTCCTCTGTGGCCTATCCATAGATTGGACTGCTCATCTTCCGATATCGAGCTGATGGTAGAATTGAATAGCGAGGTACTATCTCCCGGGATATGCCTGTATGTTTTGAAGTCGGAGCCATCATATTTACTGAGTCCGTCTCCGGTACCAAACCACATGAATCCGCGTTTATCCTTATGGATGGCGACGACTACATTATTGGATAGTCCCAAGCTTTCATTTAGGTGATCAAAGCGGAGCGGCTTCTGCCCGGGATTGCCTCCAGATACATCAGTAGGGAACATTTCCATACCCATCAGTAATAAAATGAAAAGCAGTCTCATCCATGACGAAATTAGCATTATTTGCTCTGCATATTTTCCGAGGTATTATCAGGGATGGATTATGCATAATTCTGAGCGGGTAAAATAAAAAAGGCCGGCTCAATTGACCCGGCCCTTGAAATAAACAGTAACGAACCGAAAAATGATTAGATTTTCATCAAACGCAGATTCTGGATACCATTGGTATCTGTGATGCGAATGATGTATATCCCCGCAGGCAGCGTTGATGTATTTAGGGTATATACCTCGGCAGGAGATGCAGATACGGACATAATCGTACGTCCTGATATATCAGTAATAAGGATATTTGCAGGCTGCGTTAATCCTTTGATGGAGATTCTGTCCCCGAATGGATTGGGATACGCTACAATTGAAGCTCTTGAGTTGACCGTTCCATTTTCATTGATTCCGGTAAATGTATTGTACTCATAAATCACTTTGGAGTGGATTCCATATCCTACAAACCCGTTAAGGCTGAGTGTGCTGTCATTTTTTTCAATCTGGGTAATATCCCCGTCGGCGTCTCTGCTGATAGTCCACAAAACTTCAACTTCATTACTTGCCGTTCCGGTCGTATCATATCTGGTAACGAGATTGTGGTCATAGCTTCCGCCTGATCCGGTAAATATCTGATACTTGACATTATTAATAAAGGATTTCGTGTAAGGACTGTAATTCTCATTGAGCTGGGTATAAAAATTACCTGATCCTTTAGTGGCTGTATAACGCAATATCGGTAGAAGCTTACCTGCATTGTTATCATAAGTCCAGGAAGTATAAGACTTAAATTCTGAACCTCCGTAAAATATGGGACCACTCGGAGTAATATGAGGTATAAATCGCAGATAGGATATATTGCTGAAGCTATCGTTTACCGGAGTAAAAAAAGTCTTGAAGTAGGTGCCCGAGTTATTGGTATCGGAGAACATACGCGCCGCAATAATCTGATTGGATGCATTATAGTAGTATGTCTGCTTGACGATCTCCACCAGTTTTGAAGCATCATAAGACGTTCCGGCAGGATCATAATAGAAATTTTCACTTACGGAAGCCACCCTTCCTGATTTATCATTCTTGGTATAGAATAGCTGTGCAATCACACCTTGAGGAAGGTTTCCTGCCAATGAGTTTGGCAAATCATCGCTTGTAATGATGTACTCTCCGGTGAGGTTGCCTTTACTGTCAGCAAAAGTTTTCGCTGTAGCCACTGTTTTCCATACTCCATTGATATATCCCTTGGAAATATACCCACTGGTATTATTCATAGCGCCGTATGTGATGTCAATCTCTACCGAGTCAACCCATTTTCCACTGACGAGATATTGCGTTGTTTCTTTTTGTGGAATAAAATAGTTCAGCTGGAACGAATTCAGGCTCTGACTGCCCGTACCTAAATCCCGTTCGAAGCTGTCTACAAGCCCCTCATAGAGGTCTGAAAATCCTCCGACACGGTCAATTTTCGTTGGATCAACAGCTAAAAACCCGGAGTAATGATTTCTTGTGTCTGCCAGACGCTGATGGCTATTATTATCGTAACGGTAAGAATTGGCACCTGTAATAATATGATTGGCACCATATTCCAGGTCGGTTAGTATAGATGTATCGTTACCATTCCCCGTACTGACGCTCGTAAATGACTGGAAATTGATGATCCTTGCTACTGCTTTCTTGCTCTGTTTATTGAGTCCGGGAGCAGAAACGCGTATAATAGGGAGTGAAGGCATTTTGCCGATATGAAATTTGCCAGAAGCCGATAGCATATTTCCCGCTCCGGCCAATAACAGGATTAGTCCTGTACTTAAAATTTTCTTGATGCTCATGGTGTTGCTACACTTTTAATTTATAGCAAACTTCCCATTGCGGCGGCGCAGATTCAATAGGTCAAATGACCGATATTAGCTTGGAGCCTGCGGCTATGCCCGCTTCTGCTTATAGACCGGAACAGTACTGCAGGGTTCTCCGAACATAATAGACTTTGCAACAGGCTGTAGCTTCCGAGTAAGAAGCATGTAGGCTTCCTCAGGGATCCTTTTTTCTCCGCATCCTTTGAAGACCAAGCGTTGGTCTCGAAACTCTTCCGGATCCATTGCCTCAATTCGACGGCGATAGTATGTCCTTAATACGCCCTCCTCATCCCCAGAGATGATTTCTGTCGCAATACCTTCAAGTCGGGACGCGATCAGCATCCATGCCCATATTGGGATTATGGCCTCAATGGAGCAGTAAATACCTGTCATTGCGCCCTGATATTGTGTCCAGTCATAAAGGCCGAGCTTTTCCCGAAAATCCGCTTCTTTGAGAATCAATCCCATGAACAGCCAGTCCTTAAGATCAATGATGCAAATAGCTTGCTCCGGATAATAATCCGCCAGATCAATAGTAGTCAGTGCGCTGGAGGCAACCCGATTGACAATTTCAGACATAATTCCATTTAAAAAGCAAATATGAGGCAGAGAAGCAAAACAGACGCACAAATAAATAGTCATCAAGCATTATTCCGGTTTTGCAGCAATGCCGGGATATATTTTATGATACTAATGATCTGATTTACTCCGTTGAGATAGAAATTTGAGAGAAAATCTAATTTTCTTACAGAATTTCCATGCATCTTACAAACCAGATATAATTCACATTCAGTAAAATACATGTATATACTGACGTGATGTAAATATATGTATATCAATAGACTGTAATTTCAAAGAAGCAGAGACTGCCCCTCAAACCGTATCAAAAGCCAGATACCTTAAAGAGTATTCGGCTTTTTCAATAGGCCGAGTAAGTATTGGTCGAGTAAATCTACATGTTCGTCTAAGTTTTTCTGCAAGAACTTATGAATACTTACATTTGTATACAAACTATAAAACGGTAAACAATGAGGAAATCCATTACAAAATTTACACTGCGATCATTGATCACAGGACTTACGCTGTTGGCTACAGCAGCATTTTCTACTGAGGCTTCAGCAGTAACACGTACCTGGACAGGTACTTACTCTGATGACTGGAACACGGATAGCAACTGGGTCGGGAAATTGAAACCTATTTCTACTACCGATGCAAGCATCCCTACCGTAGGAGCAGGCCATTTTTATCCGCATGTAAAAGCAGGAGCTTATGCGTATGCCTACACGCTTACCATCAACACCGGAGCGAAAGTTACTATTGATAGCGCTTCAGGCTTAATCCTGACGCATGCCCTCCTTAATAACGGTACTTTTATAGCCAATGATTATTCTACACTCCGCTTTCAGGAAACTGCCGCTGGAAACGGTGCAGGAATCATAGGCAATGTGCTTGATACTATCCGTTTGTATAATCTGGACGTATATCTGACCCATACCAGCTCTAACTTCAAGCTTTATTCTCCGGTAACAGTCCGTAGAGCACTTGATGCAACACATGGCGGAAAGTTCTTCTCCAATGGTTACCTGACTTTAGAGTCAACTGATAAATATCAGGCTTACATCAAGCCGCTGATATATGGCGGATCTTTGTATGATCCTATTACCTGGAAGCGTAACGTTACAGGAACCATCGGATGGACAGACATTGCTACTCCAATCAAAAATGCAACAGTAGGCCAGGTAGCGGAAGCTCCTTATAAGATCACGCCTCTTCCTTCCAGTCTTGCTACGACTACCCACAAATATTACTTCATGAAATATGATGAGTCTGTACCGGGCGTAATGGACACAGGATTCATCCCTGTTGGAAATAACCTTAGCCCTGTAAAAGCAGGAGAAGGGTACTTTGTATATGCAGATAAAAAGCCAGTGCGTATGCACGTTAAGGGTCTGATGACTTACGGAAGCTTTAGCTTCCCACTGAAATATACCAATTATTCATCAACAGTCTTCAACCTGGTAGGTGATGGATGGAACCTGTTAGGCAATCCTTATCCTGCTGATATCAAATGGGCTGAAGTATCCGGAGCGTTAAGCCGTTCTGGAATCGATGACTATTACTACACTTACAATGCAGCTCAGGGGAACTATGTAGCCTGCGATTTTTATGGCAATGGTATCAACGGAGGTACACAGAGAATTCCTCAGGGACAGGGATTCTTTATCCATGTGAACAATCCACGTCACAATAACCTGACTCTTACTGAAAGAGCGAAGATTGATGGAGCTACTACATTCTTCTACAAGAATTCACCGGATATCACCAACAGACTTTCCATCAATGGAATGAACGTGAATGGATTTGCGGATGAGTCCGTAATTCAGCTTAGAGAGGATGCTTCTGCCAGCTATGACGCTAATGCAGATGCCGTAAAACTTCCTGGAGAGCACCTGAATATCAGCACTGTTTCAGAAAACAATCAGCTTGCAATGAATGGGCTTCCTTCACTCACTGAAGGCAAACGTATCGTTCCCATGCATTTTGAGAATGTAGATGGTCAGGCAATGACAATCACGTTTAAAGGTCTTTCTACCTTTAATGAGAACATGTCCATCTTTGTTGAGAACACACTTACTGGTGAAATGACTGATCTTAAAGCTAATCCATCATTTGCAATTGCTGTGGAAGCCGGAAAATCAGCAGATAACTACAAAGTAATCTTCTCCATGCCTATCAAAGGAGGAGCTGTAAGCGCTAACAATCATCTGATGGCCTATCCGAACCCTATTGCCTCAGGAGCTTCTTCCTTTACACTTGCCGGACTGGATGACAATACTTCGGCTACGGTTGAGGTTATGGATGTGACTGGAAGACTGGTATCCGTTCAGAACTTCTCGGCAGTATCGAAAGCTGACGTTCAAATGAATGCTCCGACTGGAGTGTATATCATCCGCGTGACACAGTCAGGCGAGATGAAGTCATTCAGAATGATCAGGGAGTAATTCCTGAGCAAATCAAAATATGAAAAGCCGGATGCTCTATTTAGAGCATCCGGCTTTTTCGATTACAAACAGTGCTAAATGATGAACCTCGGAAATAAAAGGAACAGCCACTGAATTTGAAAT
>JBBRLW010000017.1:0-12620 GCA_038231115.1 Bacteroidia bacterium | reverse complement strand
TGGTTTTTCGAGAAATCTTCCACCGCCCTGGCTACCACATTCCGACTGAATCAGCCGTACGCGAGCAGCGGCAATCATGATGTCCGCCTGATGGTCAAGTCTGCGCAGGGATGTGAATCCCAGACCGATTCTACTCTATCTATTACTTTGACTGATGTTTCAGATCCCGAGAATCACAAGGCTGAAATAAGCCTCCGTATCTATCCCAATCCGGTCAAGGATATTTTGCATATATCGGTAGATCGTGTCGGGCAGCTTCCGGTACGTATCCGCCTTATGAGCGGCAGCGGACAATTGATCAGGAATCTCGCCATAGGAGAGTCTAATCTGGGCGATCTGCCCTCCGGAGCATATTTCCTGAGCATACATTCCGGCTCCCTCACTCAAACGGTGCGTCTGATTAAGCAATAGAGATTTTGGAGGCACGATAAAGTCCTACACATCCACCTACTCCACCGTCACTGATTTGGCGAGGTTACGCGGCTGATCTACATTGCATCCGCGCATTACGGCGACGTGGTAGCTGAATAGCTGCAGGGGAACTACGCTCAGCAGCGGGGATACCATCTCGTCCGTACGTGGAATCTCGATGACGTGGTCGGCGAGTCCCTGGATGATCTCGTCGCCTTCGGAGACTACGGCGATGATCTTGCCTTTGCGAGCCTTGACTTCCTGGATATTGGATACCACTTTTTCGTAGTGCAGGGAGTCGGTGGCAATGACTACAACAGGCATCTGCTCATCGATGAGCGCAATAGGACCGTGCTTCATCTCTGCTGCCGGATAGCCCTCCGCATGGATGTAGCTGATCTCTTTGAGCTTCAGTGCTCCTTCTAATGCCACAGGGAACTGGATGCCGCGCCCCAGATAGAGGCAGTTCGGCGCATCTTTATAGATTTCCGCAATCTTGCGGATATGATCGTCTTTTTTCAGTACCTCACGGATCTGATCCGGTATGTTAACAAGCGCTGTCAGGATCTCATTGGCGCGCTCCGGAGTGACCGAATTGCGCTTAAGCGCCATCTTGACTGCCATCAGCGTCATGACCGTCACCTGAGCCGTAAAGGCTTTGGTGGAGGCGACGCCAATCTCCGGACCGGCGTGCGTATAAACGCCTGCATCGGTGAGACGCGGAATCGAGGATCCGACTACATTACATACGCCGAAAATCGTCGCGCCTTTTTCCTTGGCTAACTGAAGCGCCGCCAGGGTATCTGCTGTTTCTCCGGATTGTGAAATAGCAATTACCAGATCGCCGGGCAATATCACCGGATTGCGGTATCTGAACTCGGAAGCATATTCTACTTCCACAGGGATACGCACCAGCTCTTCAAACAGATACTCCGCTACCAGACCCGCATGCCAGGATGTTCCGCAGGCTACAATAATGATCCGGTTAATATTGGAAAACTGATTTTCAAACTTGATGAGGCCTCCCAGCTCTACCGTGCCGCTCGAATCAATCTGGCGGACTCTTCCGCGCAGGCAATCCAACAGAGACTCCGGCTGATGGTAGATTTCTTTGAGCATGAAGTGCTCGAATCCGCCTTTTTCCAGCGCTTCGAGGTCAATTTCAAGCTCGGATATATACGGTGTCTGGATTTCGTTGGCGATATTGCGGATAATAAGCTCTCCGTTTTTGACTGCCGCCAGCTCATGATCGCCGAGATAGATCACATTCCGTGTGTATTCAACAATCGGAGTAGCATCGGAGGCAAAGAAATACTCGCCCTGCCCTACGCCAATCACCAGCGGAGAACCTTTCCGTGCGGCAATCAGCAGATCCGGCTCCTGGCGGGACATGATCACAATAGCGTAAGCGCCAACCAATTCGCTCAAAGCCAGACGTACAGCCTCTTCCAATGAGATGTCCTCGTTCTTGCGAATATCATCAATCAGGTGGATGATTACCTCCGTATCGGTATCAGAGTTGAAATGATATCCCCGGCTGATGAGCAGCTTGCGCAGAATGTCGTGATTCTCAATGATTCCGTTATGGATAATCGCCAGGCTTCCATCCTGGGAAACATGCGGATGCGCGTTCCGGTCATTGGGGATACCATGCGTTGCCCAGCGGGTATGTCCCATGCCCGTAGTTCCGGTAATGTCCTTATCCTTGAGATAATTCTCCAGGTCGGCTACCTTACCCGCTATTTTATAGACGTTTAGGTCGCCCGTAGTTTTATTAGCCAGGGCAATGCCCGCGCTGTCATATCCACGATACTCCAGGCGCTGCAATCCCTTGATCAGGATCGGCGCTGCATCTCTGCTCCCGATGTATGCCACAATTCCGCACATGCCGCAAATTTACGGCTTTTTAGTTACGGATAGATTAACGATATGGCCGCGACTGAAATTCCGATCGCATATCCAACAGCAGGATGGCAAATATCTTGACCATATTCAAAAAAATATGTCACGGGTGCAATAAAATATAGTGTTTATTTAGGGAACTATTTTTTGGTTTTCAGTGCAGTGAGTGACATGATGGGCAAAGAATGATCAAAAACATCCTCTATATCAGTATTATAGCCATGCTGTTGATCGTATCCGGCTGCGAGAAGTCTCCGGCGCCGTATCCTGATCATGTCTCCGGGCAGGTGCTGGAGATTGGGACGCGTAAGCCCATCAAAGGAGCTTTGGTCCTACTATTGGAGCATACCGGCGGAGGTATTCTCAGCTCCGGAGGCGGATATCATACCATCGATGCTATTCGGACGGACTCGGCTGGTAGCTTCAAATTCGTAGTACCCAATAATAAGGAGTATTATCTATCGGCGAGTTCCAATGATTTTCGTGAATATAGTTTTCAAACGCTTATCAGGAATCCCGAGACAGTTATAGAGCTCGTGCCGAAGGCTATACTCGCCATGCATATTGTTAACGTAAATCCGTATAATGAGTCCGACACTATTAGAGTTGGTGAGTATGACTTCACTACTCCTCCTCTCCTCGGGAGGCATGTTGATACTACACTTTATGGGGAAGTAGGAGGCAATTCAAATCGCCGTATTTTATGGGCTGTAGTAAGAAATGGAAAATTAACGGTAGATAGTCAATTGATATATATACCAGGACACAAGACAACGCTTGTAGAAATCAAATACTAATCACAAACCGATGAAGCCTACACTGATCATTATTATAGCACTGTTTGCCCTGATAACGGGCTGCAAAAAAACAGATGTCAACCCCAGCCAGGTCTCAGGACAGGTTCTCGAATACGGCAACAATAAGCCGATTCCATACGCGTATGTCCATTTGCTCAAGTTTGTCTCGGGCGATATACTCGGCGGCGGCGGATACAACACCATCAAAACCATTCAGACGGATTCCATCGGAAGCTATACATTCGATCTCGATCCGCATCAGATATACTACATCGAAGCTCAGGCATTGAAAGACTACTACATTCCCGATGACGCCACTCTGGTCAATAATGAGCGCATCAATCTCACGCTCATACCTTCATCTACTTTCGCCGCACATATCGTTAACGCTCATCCGTTTAATAATGAAGATAAGTTTGCAATAACTGGTTTTACGTATGTTCTACCAACGCTAATAGGCCGGCAGGTAGATACTACTGTTTACACGGGAGTATATGGGAATACGATGCATAGCTTCTACTACTATGTTGAAAAGAACGGCATAGAGGTGCAGTATAGGGATAGCATATACTGTCCGGCACATAAAACCACTGTTTTCGAAATACGGTATTGAATCCTCTTTACGCTAATAGTAACACTGCTTTTGGATATGACTATAAATATCAGCTTATACATCTTAACACAGTACGATGGATGGCGGATAATGGTCTGAGTCCGGGTCGGGGAAGGGAAGCCTCGCTGGAGGCCTGCGGAGATTTAGAGGCTTTTCTCAGCTATTTCCCTTCCGATTTGCTATATTCGTAAGGCTATGGCGGAAACATCAACACTCGAGATACGCATTGACTGGTCGGAGCTGGATTACTTCGGACACGTCAATAACCTTGCTTTCTTCAAATACATACAAGCCTCGCGGGTGCATTTGTGGCAACAGATCGGCCTGTATCAGCATCATCTGAGCTATAACATCGGGCCGATCCTGGCCTCGACCGCCTGCCAGTTCCGGAAGTCCCTCTATTTCCCCGGATCTGTACGCGTTGTCTGTACCCTGACCCATATAGGCCGGACCAGCTTCCGACTCCACCATACGATTTATGATGCCGCCTCCGGAGCTCTCAGCGCCGAAGCCGAGGATCTGTTTGTTATCCGTGACTTCTCCACCCATGAGAATGTCCCTTTCCCTGCAGATATCCGCCAGCGGCTGGATATGTAGTACAGCGGGAGAGGGATCATCCCTGTTCCTGCTCTAAAAACGGTATGTTACGCTGAATCCGAAGTTGCGTCCTACTTTGCGACGGTAGATAATCTGATCCTTGCCTTCTTCATAGCGGTCATCAATGTACTTGCGTCCGATATTCTTTTTGCTGGCCTGGTGGATATCCTGGAAATAGATGAAATCGTTGCCAAATATATCCGACACACTGACTTTGACTTCCAGGCGTTTGAAGAAGAGCTGTGAGATCTGCGCATCCAGAATGGAACGCGGATTCTCATAGATATCAGGGAAGGTAGTTGTCCCGACCTCGGAAATTCGGCGGCCTACGCGGTTAAACAGGATCGAGGCATTGAATCCGCGTTTGGGTGCGTAGTATTGGATTCCGGTGTTGATGATATAGGGTGACTGTCCCTGCAGCGGACGGCGTACATCCTCGGTAACGCCAATGGCATGGATCTGAGAATAGATATAGGCATAGTTGCCGAACAGAGTCAGCTTGTCAAAGAAAGAACCGGAGTCAGAACCGATGAATCCAAGTCCTTTGCGGAATTCAATCTCGGCACCATAGTTCTCTGCGGAGGCAATGTTCTGGAAATTCCGGTTGAATGTCCCGAGGTTCTGCGCGTCCTGCAAGATCATCTCGATCGGATCCTTGAAACGCTTGTAGAACAGGGAGGCGGAAAAAGTCTCGTTGGCATTGGGATAGATCTCATAACGGAGATCAAAGTTCTGGATCTGGGCACGCTTCAGGTCAGGATTTCCAGACACTAATCCCAGCAGGTTGAAGTCATAAAACGAGAACAGGGATAGCTCGCGGAACTCCGGACGGGATACGGTCATGGCATAGCTTGCGCGGAAGTTTGCTTTCTTGGTGAGGGAGTAGATGAAATTGGCCGAAGGCAGGAAATCATCAAATTTCTTATTGACATCAAATGGAACAATAACTTTTTGTCCGCTGACTGAGGCATAATTGGTTGTCCGGAGGAGCTGGCGCTGGGATTCAAAGCGTACTCCGTAAACGAGTCTGAGCTTATTGGTGAACCGGCTGTCGAGCATGAAATAGGCTGCGAAGAGCTTCGCATTGGCAGAGTATTTATCCGTAGGAAGTGTAAACTCGCTGAGAATAACGCCTTTGTTCCGGACATTCTCGGGGCGAAATATGGAATCCACCGGCTTGACCGTAATGCTGGGATCGAATCCGACGTCCTGTTTATAGCCTATGTTTCGGGCATCGAATACGCGATCGCGGTAATTGGCCGTGCCTCCGAATTTCAGGCTATTTTTGAACGAGAAAACATCCGCAGGCATGGTGAAATTCACCGTTCCTCCGTAGGTATTTTCCCGAAGCTTGGAGAAGAAGCGTCCACCTTCCTCCTTAGAGACGCTATTGGTGATATTGGCTGCGTATTGCGGACTCGGATCAGAGATGGTATTATAGTAATTGACCGAGCGCAGATCGGGAATATCGCGCTGGATATATCCGTAGGAGAGGACATAGTCCAGCTTCATCTTTCTCTTTTCAAAGTAGTGATCTCCATTGAATTGTGATAAAGCCAGGGTGTTTCCGGTGTAGAAATAATTGTAGCCGCGCCGGATCTGGTCATCTTCTATGCGGCGATCCATACGGAGTGTCAGGACATCATCATTATTGGCGCTGAGGGTATTTTTCCAGCTGAATTTGTTGAACTGTCCTACTTTGTAAGAGAGGTTGGCCAATACTCCGGTAGTGATATTGCGGGAATACTGCTGGTCATGGATATCAATGACCTGACGGCGGGCATCCTCGTAAAAGGCGCGGCTGACTTCATAATAGCGGCGCTGGTTCTGATAATTGGTTGAGACAATGAGTCCGAGATCATTTCCGGCGACTTTATACCGGCGCCCGAGCGAGAACTGTAATCCGGTAAAGGGATCCGCATGTGTCCCGTTCATGATGGCATAGTCATTATTGAGACGATGTCCCTGCTCGATCTGCTTGTCCTTGGGCAGATTGGAAAACTCCTGCACCGTAGCTGGAAATCCGCTGGGCAGGAAACGTTTGGGAGAGGTAAATCCGAACTTTTCGCCGCCGTAATCATTATAGGACTTATATTCCTTATTGGTAGAAATGGAATTGAGTCCGGTAGATAGGGACAGGGATGTAAAATTCTCATTCGGGATATCCTTGGTATTGAGCATGATAATACCTCCGGAAAAATCCCCGGGCATATCCGGTGTGGCTGTTTTGATGATGATCAGGTTCTCAAGCATATTGCTCGGGAAGAGGTTGAAGGAGAAGGCTCTGCGATCCGGCTCGGAACTCGGCAGCGGCGCTCCGTTGATCATCGCGGAGTTATAGCGGTCATTCAGTCCGCGGATGATAGCGAACTTGTTATCCTGGATACTGGCTCCGGAGACGCGCTTGAGGACTTCTCCGGTATTACGGTCGGGTGACTGGCGGATGCTTTCTGCCGAGATACCGTTCTGCACGGCGACGGCATTCTTCTGCTGGACAAGGATAGCCGAGACCGACTCCTTGCGCTGCTCCGCCGTGACGACGACTTCCTTCTTCTCAACCACGCTCGAACGCATGGTGATATCCAGCGTCGTCGTTTTTCCTGCGGTGACGATGATCCCCGGGAGGCGCTTCCCCTCAAATCCGATGCTACTGATAATGATGGTATAAGTCCCGGGCGCGACGTTTTTGATGATATAGGTACCATCCAGATCGGTGACGGCTCCGCTGCTTGTTCCCTCAACTACGGCTGTTGCCCCAATGAGGAGCTCTCCGTTGGCCACATCCACCATTTTTCCGGCAATCTCGCCCGTCTGGGCGGAGAGGCGCAGGCTTCCCGTGAGCATCAGGCTGATGGCCAAGAGGATATATAATACTTTAGAGGATATGCTATACATGGGATCCCATTGTTAGAGAGCGCAAAGTTCCCGCGAATCCATCAGGCCAATATTTCCGAATTGTTACCAAACTGTTACGGGATGGTACGTAAATGTCTTTGCTCTGAAGATTTCTCCGTTGCGTAATGCCTGCTCCACTCGGCTTGAAGGCCTCGTTTCGCGGGCAAAACTCCAGTCGAAATGACCTGACGGTGTCTGTATGCATTTATAATCTAAGCGGTCATTTCGACTGGAGAGAGGCGCCGCCCTGCTTCGGCAGGGTACAGGTAGCCGAACGCAACGGAGAAATCTTCATCGATAACGGAGCAGGCATTTGGACACGCGCTGGCGTGGCTATGATCTATCTGTCCATATATGAGCCTAATGCCGGGCATGGATGGGATTCAAATAAAAAGCCCCGAGTGATATATATCGCTCAGGGCTTTTTGTTTGTAATGACTTCTACTCAGGGGCTTCAGCGGATCGGCGAGCTGTGGAACTACCAGATTCTACAGATCAGATGCGATGTTGCGCGAGCGTCGACTTCGAGCGGTTAAGCTCTTGAGAAACAGATAGAAGCAAGAGTATGGTTTTTCCTGTTATAATCTGGTTTGAAAATAGGGTTGATGTGGGCATGAAACGATGAATTGCTTGTGTAAGGATAGATTATATGCCCTATCTGTTTCTATTTGATTATCAGTGCCTTATGCTCTGATGTTTTGTTTGTTTGGTGTCGCTTTGGGTAAAGCTTAAAGGATAAGTATGCTAAAAACGTTTGAACTAAGGGAGAGATATTATTGAACGTCTGCCTTTCCGGCCGCAGGTGGTGTTGTTTGCGGGTGAGTCTCTGGGCTTCGGAACGGCTTGTATGTTTGTTGGGTGCTTTGGGTTGAAATGGGGTTTGTCTGTAAGGATCTGTTTGGGTGTATCTTTAGGAGCAAACCGGAAAAGCACGTTCAAATATATCTGTGTATAAGGAGCTTATGCTGCGATTCTGATTCCCTGGGGAAGCACATCTGTCAGTGCTTCGTCGGCTTCCTGCCAATCCTGGGAAGTAAGGAGCTTGAACAGGTTGATTGAAAAGCAGCACTCACGTGGCCCCTCATCGTACTGAAGCGTAGGGTTTACAATCTCCTCGAGATAGATCCCCGTGCGGTCTCCGATGAAACGGATATCGCGGATTTTGTAAATCTGCCCTTTGAGCGGCTGCTTTTCGTCACCTCCGAAGAAACGGTTTTTGCTGGCGTCTTTGACGCAGATTACTTCCTTACCGATGTAAGACTGACGAAGCTGATTTCTGAATTTTTCAAGTTTGAGAATCATGGTAGTAATATTTTATTCCGTTTGAAAATTTGTTTGTTTTGTGTCTGACCTTTCAATCAATCACCGATGCAAAGATATACTATTTCTTTCGATGAATGGTTCATTTTATCCGACAAAATTTCTGATTGAAGGCTAAATTTTTCCGCTGAGCCGATGAACTATTTATATTCTACTGACAAACAGCAGAATACATAACCGAAGAGCGTAAATAAATTGTTAAACTTCTGAAAAAAACTTTTAAACAAAGATCATTTTGGGATATTCGTCGGATGAAAAGGGAATTTGATCGAAAATATATCATCCGATGAACCGGACGTTACGCTAATATGATCAGAACCGCTTTTAATCAGGCAAATCGCCGCTTTCTGATATAATTGAAAACTATGCCAAAGATCAGAATCAGTAGTACAGGTACCAGCGTATTGAGTATCTGGTATCCTGTGCGGCTTTCTTTGGCAGCCGCGCTATTGAGCATCCTGAGCTTAAACTGCTTGGAGCGGAGGGCAATCAGGCCGGCATCATCGACCATATAGTCGATGCAATTGAGGATAAAGGTCTTATTTCCGAAGGTGTGTTTGGAGTAGGCATCATAGCCGAGTGGGTAAATCCGCTGATAGGCTGCGTTGTAGTTGTTTTTGAGCACATCGCCATCGGAGATTACAATCAGCTTGCCGGGCTTGTCCTGCTCTTTGAAGCTGCCGTATCCCTGCTGCTCAAGCTCCTGCGGACTAATCCGGTTGACAAAGGCGGAGCGGAAGCGGCCTTCCATCAGCACAGCCAGGGTCTGAATGCCCGTGTGATACATCCGCTGGTCGAGGGTCGATACCATATTGATATTGATCTGTACGGGATGCTGCTGTACACGGGAGTAGGGAGAGGTAGTCAGCAGGACGGTCTTGCGGATATCGGGATTCTGTTTGGAGTGAATCGTATCTATAGTAGAGGCAAAGCGGAACCAGATGGCATTGATGGAGTTTACAATCGGATGATCGCTGGCGGGCGTTACAACGGGATAGTAAGGCCATTTGACGAGGTTTCCGCGCTGCTGGGCACCGAATCCGTTTTTGAGCAGGGGAATCGTATTGCAGTTGAGATCCTGTACAAGGTCATAATTTAGCCGGATTCCGTATTTGAAAAGCTGATCCTCGAGGTTCAGCTCCTTGTTGGAAGAAAAGGCGCTGCCTCCCCGGAGACTGTCCAGCTCTGCCGTGAGATTATCGGCGGCAAGGAGGATCTTTCCGCCTTTGACGAGGTACTGATCCAGCTTGAACTTCTCCAGCTCGGTGAATACAGAGTCAGGCTTGGCGATAATAATCGCTGCGTATTCGTCCAATCTGCCGACTTTATAGACGGGAAGGTTGACAAAGTCCACCTGATAATACTCCGCCAAGGAGTTGCCTATATCGGTGAGATATACGGGTTTTAGCTCGGCATGTCCCTGAATGATGGCTATCTTTTTCTTTTCCGGACTGGCAATTTTCCGGATGGCAAAGGCAAGCTGGTATTCCAGCTGTGCCATGCTCGAGTTCAGTTCTTCCTCCGGAGAGGCGTCTCCGCGCTGGGGCTGCATCAGGATGGCAGGGGTCTGTGTCCCCTGATAGCTGACGATGGCGCCCGGGACAATAATCTTCTGGGAAAACTTCTCTTCCTCGTTGACCTGCAGCTCCGTAGGCTCTAATCCCTGATTGGCTAACTGCTGATACAGATTGTTGCGCGTGGCTTTATCCGGCAGATCATCCGGATTGATGTATTCATACTGGATGCGGTCTCCGGCAATGTTGCGGAACTCGTCCAGCATCTCCCGAGAAGCATCGGACAGGCGCCGAATGCCTGCCGGCAGGTCATCTCCGGTGAGATATACCTTGACGAATACGACATCTTTGAGTCCTTTGAGGAGCTTTACCGTCTGTGGAGACACGGTGAAGCGGCGATCCTCCGTGAGGTCTATACGCTTGTGGATCAGGCTGAATATGACATTGATTATCAGAACGATCCCGAGCAGGAGTATGGCCTGAATCGTCACCTGACGCTTGAAATTCCGGGACTTTCCGGATATATTTGATTTAGAAGGCTTTGCTGGATTCATACTACCATTTTCTGCGCTGGAGCAGCAATTGAGTCAGGAATAAAAATACAATGATGAAGCTGATAAAGAACACGATATCGCGTGTATCTACAATTCCGCGGGAGATAGACTGGTAATGGAAATCGAGACTGAATGCCTGGAATATCCACTCTGCACCGGAAAGAACGGCGACATCGGGCAGAATACCGAGGAGAATAAAGAAGAAGAAGCATAGAAACAGTCCGAGGATAAAGGCAACGATCTGGTTATCCGTGAGTGCGGAGGCAAAGAGTCCGATAGAGAGATAGGCGCCACCGACGAGCAGCAGTCCGGCATAGGATCCCCAGGTAGCGCCGTGATCCATATTGCCCATAGGCTCCGCCAGATGATTGACCGTATAATAGTAGATGAGCGTGGGAAGCAGGGCAAAGAGGATCAGTACCATTCCGGCGAAGAATTTCCCCAATACGATCTCGCTGTCCCTGAGGGGCTTGGTCGCGAGGATTTCGATGGTACCGGTCTTCTTTTCCTCGGCAAAGGAGCGCATGGTGATGGCGGGAATCAGCAGCATGAGGATACGAGGGGCATAATCGAATAGCTGCGCGAGGCTGGCGTAGCCATCCTGGAGGATATTATTGGGCAGTATCCACAGGAAAAGTCCCATCAGGACCAGAAACACGACGAGGGCAATGTAGCCGATCAGCGAGCTGAAAAATATGTTAATCTCTTTTCGGAATATGGCAAGCATAATATCTGATGCGCAGGGGCTTAGGCAGGGTTAATGGAAGCAGAGGTGCCAGAGGTCAGTGCCTGGAATACGTTTTCCAGCGATTGTACCTCCTGAGACATTTCGAGCAGGACATTATCTGTCCGGACGGCATAGCGGAAAATCTCCTCGCGGATATCGCGGCCTCCGCCCCTGATGCGGAGCAGGTAATGATCCGGTTTTTTGAGGACATCCTCGACGCCCTCCATACGCCGGAGTACCTCCGCATCTATAGGACGCAGGAAATTCAGCCGCAGATAAATTTTTCCGGCAAAGCGCTGCATCAGCTCTTCCGTCGGATTATCAGCGACCAATTTGCCGAGGTTGATGATCAGCACGCGGTTGCAGATGGCCTGCACCTCCTGCAATATATGGGTGGAAAATATGACGGTCTTTTCTTTGCCGATATCAGCGATGAGGTTACGGATCTCGACGATCTGGTTCGGATCCAGACCCGTCGTCGGCTCGTCCAGGATCAGCACCGGAGGATTATGCAGCAGCGCCTGGGAGAGTCCTACCCGCTGACGGTATCCTTTGGAAAGCATTCCGATCTTTTTGTGGCGCTCGCGGCTGAGTCCGGTCAGCTCGACCAGCTCATCCACGCGCTGGCGGATATTTCCCTGATACTTATGCACTCCGGCAATGAAGGTCAGGTACTCCCGTACATACATATCCGGATACAGCGGATTATGCTCCGGCAGGTATCCGATGTTGCGGCGGACTTCCAGAGACTCCTCATAGATATCGCGCCCCATGATCCGCGCCTCTCCGGCATCCGGCAGGATATAGCAGGCCAGCATCTTCATGGTTGTGGACTTTCCGGCGCCATTAGGCCCGAGAAATCCGACGATTTCCCCTGAGTGCACCGAGAACGATATTCCATCCACCGCCCGCTGCTCTCCATAGATCTTGCTTAGTTCCCTGACTTCTACCGACATATTATAGTATGGGCTTCCATAGCCATAAACGTGCAAAGTTAGTCAAAGGCGGAATAGTTAAGCCGGAGGAGGTGCGAGATGAGGAAAAGCAGAGCGTATAGTCAGTCTGTTGCATCAGCCCGGGGTTGAAACCCTGCGCTACTCATAGCTCCGTCCCTACGGGACTTGAATGCATTCGTGCAGGACGCGTGTGGACGGGATTACAAATCCCTATGCTTATGCAGCGACGGGATTATAAATCCCGTCGAGCGTGCAGGGCGGAGCATGTGTATGTGCAATAGGCGTACGCGGGGGCGCGAAGTGTTCTTTGCCTTCAAGCAAAGGACACTCGTGT
>JBBRLW010000016.1:0-12728 GCA_038231115.1 Bacteroidia bacterium | reverse complement strand
TCATCCGCAAGGTCTCTGGCTCTTGGGCGAAAGAAGATTTCTCCGCTACGCTCGGCTTCCTGTACCCCGCCGAAGCGGGGCGTAAGCCTCTCTCCGGTCGAAATGACAGCTTAGGGGGCAATGGATTATTGGCTAAAACGTCTTCAATACTTACTCAGATGCCTGCATTAACTACTAAAACACCTGCAATACTTTCCCGGATGCCTGCATTATTCCTCAGATCCCGCATTTCATTGCGCCTCCTCTCCTGCATACTACTCTTGACCCTGCTCTCGGCATGTGGGAAATTCGAGCGGCCTATTGCGCTTAATCTGCCGAAACCGGACATCAAGCTCCAGGTGGAGTGTTATCTGGATGACCTCTCCCCGGATTGTACCTTCGGACCGAAGCCGCAATGGAAATCGGCGATATCATTAACACAGGACTATTTCGCTACCATCGATACGCCTTTCATCAACAATGCCATAGCCTCGATCAGCTACGGCGGAAAAACGATTCCCCTGACCTATAACGCCGCTCCGGAAGCCTGTGACTCCAACATCAAGCTCTTCAATTACAAGAACTTCCGGGACAGGTTCGAGCTGATTCCGGGGATGACCTATACCCTGACCGCCTCCGATGCCAAGGGACATCAGGTTACGGCGACGAGTACCTGCCTCGAACACGTCTATATCGATACCATCAAACAGACCTACGATCCGGTAACGGACAAATCCTACTTTATTGCCACGATCAAGGACAATGGCGCTACCGAGGACTATTATCAGATGCGCTTTGTTAACATATCCGATACCTCGCGCAAGCATATCCGCCGCGATGCCGTCTTTGCCGATGGCAACTTCAATGGCAAGGATATTCTCATCGGGGCCAATGCGGCCTACAAGGAGGGAGATATTATTGAGGTCAGCCTGTATCACTGTCCCAAGGCCTATTACCGTTATATCCGGACAACTTCCCAGGCCGTTCAGTCGGTAGGCAACCCCTTCGGCAACCCGACCCAGATCGAAACCAATATCATCGGCGGCACCGGCATCTTTGTGTGTATGCCCGGTACAAAGAAACAGATCGTGCTGAAGAAGTGAGGGGGAAATGCTACTTTTGCTGCAGAGATCGAGTCAATGCTGTTTAAAGAATATGAAAACTATAATTTTAGATTTCCTGCCCCACAGTATTTGGGGGCAAAAGCCAGACTATTGCCCTGGATAAAGAGTCACATTCCAATAGGTGTCAAATCAGCAATTGATGCCTTCTCCGGATCACAGTCTGTGGCCTATCTGTTTAAGCAAATGGGGATTCAGGTTACAACCAATGACTTTCTCAGTTTCAATCATCAGATTGGATTGGGACTAATTGAAAACACCTCTGTTTTTCTGAATCATAATGAAGCCTTAGAACTGTTTCGTCCCGGTACCTCTCAAGATTATCACTTGATGCGCGATAATTTTACAGATATATTCTTCGAAGAGAAAGACGCACAGGTACTTGATACTTTCAGGTTTAATCTTGATCAGATAGAATCAAGCTATAAGCGGGCTATTGGTTTCGCTGTAATGAATCGAAGCATGACTCGTAAAGTCACTATGGGACATTTTGCCCATCTAAAAGCTCTAAGCTATGCAAGCGATCCTGAAAGGGTTAAACGCAATAGAAGTCTAACTCGATCTATAGAAGATATTTTCCTGGATCTACTTCCTTTATATAATAAAGCTGTATTCGATAATGGGCAACGCAATAAAAGCTACCACAGCGATATTATAGAGTTGCTTCCACGCCTTAAAAATCATGACCTTATCTATTTTGATCCGCCATATTGTGATAGCCATGCTGACTATCAAAGTTTCTATCACGTGCTGGAAACGTTTACGGAATACTGGAAAGATAAGAAATTCGTAAATGGAGTCAGAAGATATGAACCACTGCGGGTGAGTGGATTTGATAAGAAAGCCGATATATTAGCGTCATTTAAAAAGATGTTTGAGCAATCTGAAGATATTCCTCACTGGCTCATAAGCTATAATGATCGCAGCTATCCAGGAATAGCAGAATTTAGAGATATGATTTCTCTTTATCGTGATGTGAATGTTGAGGAGTGCGTGTATCAGCAATCGCGCGGAGGTAAGGGAAGTGTAGCGGGGAGCAAAGAAATACTATTTGTCTGTAAGCCAAAGGCTAAAAAAATCCATACTGCTAAATTAGTAGCTAATGAAAGAGTTTGATTACTGGGACCAGCTATATAAAGATCAAAGGCTATTCAATTTTTCCGGCAATCCGGAAGGCCTTTTATGGCTCAAATTAAAATCCATAATTCGAAAGGAATATGTATACGATTTTATAGCTTTAAATTATCCGCATACTGTAAAAATGCCAATATCAAAGCAATTTAAAATGCTTTTTGATCTTATGGTTACGGATATAGAACATTCTACGAGCCTTCTGGACAGCTATTCTATTTCCAGGGATTCTGCAAACAGGGAAAGCATGGATATAGAGAAAAAAGTGTCCGAGCTTTACCAGCTTCAGAATTTTCACTGGGGCGGGGACTATAATAATTCATTGGATAAGTATCTGATTAGACATTATGTTAAAAATTTCCATACATACGATGAGTTAATTAAGATCATACCAACTGAAATCAGCTCAGTTGTTACAGGATATTTACTGAATAGCTGGTACAATCACTGGTCGAGTATTATAATAGAATACATTTTCAAAGCCCATACGCGGGTTATCCCTACTGTAGGGCAAATTAAGGGAATTGACTTTTTTATTGATAATGTTCCGTTTGACCTGAAAGTTACTTATCTTCCTACTGAATATATAAAGGGAATTCGCAAGAAGCTGTCCCTGCCTCAGGAAATTAATTATCTTAAAAAGGAGGCAAAATCAATTGGAATAACCTTTAATCAGGGCGCTGCTAACAGTATATACTACGAAATTATAGAGAAGCTCAAAAACAGAAATAATGATCAAGCTAAGGCAATTCTAAAAAAAGTATCTGAGGATCAGAGAGCTGTACTTGAGCATGCAGTTAATAATCCAGAAGAATTGACTATATGGTTATACGAAAATCAGGGAGAAATGCGATTTGGGTCAGAGAATCGAATCTATATTTTACTTTATGATCTCATTGATCCTCTTGCATCCTGGAAGCTAAAGCGTAATATGGATTTATTGGGTCCGAAAATCAATAAGTTTTTAAACAGCTTTGATTCTCGGAATTTAGAGAGATATAAGATAGAATTTGAATATCAGGGTAAAAACGGATCCTATCAGTCATATTCTGATATAATTTTTGTGATTAATGAATAGCTAAGTTATTAATAAAATCAACCCACCCCTTATGCCACGCAATCCATCCTCCTATCTTTTTTCTCAGCTTGAGCTATTGCTGCCGGAGCAGGCTACGATCAAGACCATGTTCAGCGGAGTTACGTTTATGTTGGATGACAAGATGCTGATCTGTGTCCGGGAGCATGATCTCATGGCCAAGATAGATCCGGAGATGCAGGCGCAGGCTCTTCAAAGGTCAGGAACTAAGCTCATGACGATGAAGGGTAGGGAATATAATGGCTATATCATTGTCAGTGAGGAAGTATTGAAAACTCCTGAGGCTTTTCAGTATTGGATAGATCTGGCACTTGACTTTAATCCGAGGGCTAAATCTTCCAGGAAGAAGAAGTGAGAAGAGGAAAAATCTAGAGCAACTATACAAATACTATATGTAACAGACATCAATGTCTGTTACATGGTACCCGTATCCTGACTAATGGCGCGGAGGAGCTTAAGCTTAAGTGATTCCGGAAAATTATCCTCTCCCGAGCAGATGGATTTGATGATCTCGTACAGCAGGTCTTTGTCTACACGATTGGCTGCTACGTGAACTGCATTCTCTTCCATTTCCTTAATAAATCGTTGCACCTGAATCTCGGGATAATTGTTGACAGTCATAAATGATAAGCCCAGGGCTATACAGGAGCGTTTATTTCCATCAGTAAAGCAATGTCCTTTATTTACTGAAAATACCAGATATGCAAGCTTATCAACAAATGTGGGATAATAATCGTCTTCACGCACGAGGAAGAGTATACTATCCAGTTGTCCACGTCCTTCCTCAGATAATCCGTGTCTACCACCACTTGCATTTATAATACTATCATGCAATGCGATAGCCGCAGGCGGGTCTATATAGATAACTCCCTGAGGCATTATCTTAGCTTTAAGCGTTCAAATATTTCAATATTACGCTGAATAAGCTTCTCCACTTCCTTTCCTTTTTCTCCAAGATACTTTTCGATTTCGGAGGAAGTTACGGCTTGCTTATAAGCGCTTAGATTTTGGTGATCTATGTCGCGGAAAGCAGAGTCACAACTTGCCATAGTAGCACGGGCTTTACTATATTGATTTATCATTGTTGGTCCAATTGCCTCAATATAATCATCCATGATCGATAATGCTTGAGCATATAGCAATTTACCGTGCTTTTTAAAATGTTTCTTCACGGCAGAAATATATCCGTTTTTTAAGGACGCTATCAAGGAAAGTACTTCAGCATACATAGTTGCTTTGCTATTTTCCTCCGGATCAAGACTGAGCAGTTGTCTATACTCAGCATCGTGCTCAAGGAAAATGGCTGCGTAAATTTTATCCACAAAGAGTGCATCCGAAAACTCTTTATCTTTCCAGTCAATTTTCTCGGCCAGAGCAAGTGTAAACTCCATATGTGAGCCCGCTTCTTCAAGCGCATTCTCAATAAACGCGACATCCCTTTGACTGACGTACTTTGTATGGCCTCCCAGGCGTTTGTTAATTGCATTCAGAGCAAAATCAAGCAGCATACTTCTTACTCGTTTGGCCTGATCCGAATCCGTGAGCAGCATTCCTATATTCAGCAATGCCTTAAAGTTAAATAGGCCTATTTGTCTGGCACGGGGAGCTATATCCATATTCTTCTCATATTCAGAAGCCAAACCCTTAATTATTTTCAAAGAGTCTCCTGAGTGAACCTGATATCCATTCACTGAAAGCTCATCACGGTTAGCCTCTACTATCCTGCTGATACTCTTAGTAGAAACTTCATAGAATAAAGCCATAAACTCAAGAGTAAATTTAGCCTCCCCTTCATAAACGAGTGTATTGGGTAGTTTAAAATTGCCCTCAAACTCATTGATCACGGCTTCATTGTTCAGCAAGCTCAACCGGTCTACTTTGGAATTAGTTAAATCCTTTGCCATAGTGTTTGATGTTGATCAATTTTCATTCCTTAGTCGGAGGTGTTATCTGGCGCACTGAAAAATATCTGCGCTGGCGTCCTGAAAATCAGTGCTTCCGGTGAGATGCTCAGCCCATCGGAACCTCGATCAGCAATACTTCTGACTCAGTATGGTCAGCGTCCTCGGGGAGGCGGAGCCAGATGGGGTCATTAGTACTGATCTCGCTCAGGCCGAGGGCGTCGCGGGTGGATAGCTCGGTGCCGGAGATATTGACCGGTCCGCTGATAACAAAGCAATAGAGTCCGTTCTGGGGATCATGGAGGGTATAGTCGAGGGTCATGTCCGGCTCAATATGAGCTAAGGAAAGCCAGGCGTTCTGGTTGATCCAGAGGGTATCGGTGGATAGCTTGTCCGGAGAAATGATGGTCCGGATGCTGCCGCGGCGCTCGTCTCTGGAGAAATGCATCTGATCATAGCGCGGTTCGAGTCCCTGACGCGCGGGGAAGATCCAGAGCTGCAGCAGATTGAGGTCCTCGCTGCGGGAAGCATTGGCTTCGGAGTGTTGCACACCTGTTCCGGCGGACATTACCTGCACATCTCCGGCATGGATAATCCCGTGTCCACCGGTCGAGTCCTTGTGTTCTATCGCCCCCCGGAGCGGAATGGTGATAATTTCCATGTTATCGTGCGGATGTCTGCCGAATCCCATGGCCGGCGCAATGACATCATCATTGAGGACACGCAGCACGCCGAAGTGCATCCGCGTGGGATCCTGGTATCCGGCAAAGCTGAAGCTGTGGCGGGCATTGAGCCATCCGTGCCGGGCGTGTCCGCGGGCGTCTGCCGCGTGAAAAAGTGTGTTCATATCAGGCTGCTATATTATTGATTGTCAGGTGTGTGCTTAGAGGGAAACGATCCGGTCGGGGGAAGATTGTAGCGGCTCATGCGGTCCCTCGGCGATCGTCAGCGCACCCGAGGGGCAGCGATGTACGGCGGTAATGATTTCCTCGGAGTTCAGGGCGTGCTCGGGCTGTATCCAGGGACGTTCCTTTGGGCGAAATACGCTGCTGAGGCTCCGGACACAGTTTCCGGAATGGATGCACAGGGTCGGCTGCCAGAGGATGGTGACCTCTCCGTTGGTATAATGCTTCTGCATAGTACGTGTAAAGTTAGGGAAATGGCGGGGAATAGGTAATAGTTAATAATTAAGAGGTAATAATTAAGAGGTGATTGGGGAGGTTAGGGCACAGGGTTGAAACCCTGCAATACTAATGGCTTTGCCCCTCCGGGGCCTCTAATTCAGAGAGAGGCGCAGAATTCGAGGAAGGTTTTGAGGGAGGGGAGATGTCCTTCGTTGGTACGGAGAATGAGCTGATTGAGGTAGGAGGGCTTAGTCACATCGCCGGGACTATTTTTTTTGTAAGTAATTTCTCTCTCCGCAAAAATACTCTTTAGGTATTTCATGTGATACTGAGCGACAGAATAACGAAAATCCTTTGGCTTATCCATTTTCTCGGGATCATTTTCTTTGACATCGAAATGAGCATAGTATTCCTTTAGCTTGTCGCTTATAGAGTGCCTGGGGCACATTTTCTTGTTCCCCAGAAACCATGTCTCTATACACTTGTCCGCGACGATTACTTTTAACTTCGTATTATTTTCTAGCGATAAGTTATCGGCTTTTAGTCTGAGTTTTATAAGCTCATGAATATCTTCAATCGTTTCATTCTCAGAATCTAATAGTACTATGAAATAGTCTATATGACCATGTTCATTAATATCATCCATAGATGGCTTCAGATAATTTAGAAAACCCGGATTTCCAAATCCTGAAATGATAAAATAATTGTTCTGATTTACCTCATCCATGCTATATACCTGCTTGTAATCAGGCAATAGATGATCAAGCCAGGCGGGCAAAACTATGACTTCAGTTTCTGAGCCTTCCAAAAGAAAGTACAGATTCATATCTATTGAGCAACTCCTGTTCTAAACTCTTCAATCTGAATTAATTGCATAAAATGCTCATGCCGAGACCTGCCAAGTTGTGGATATTCGCTCGCATTCTTAGATTTGATTATTCCGCCATTCCGGGTAATCACTTTCCAGGCTTCAAACGGGATATTATTGATGATGTATGGGTGATGGCTGGTAATAATAAACTGGAGATCCCGATCGGAATCAACAATCAGATCTGTTATAATATCAATACAATTGACCCCCAGAGAGTTTTCAAATTCGTCAATGAGGATTACAGAACCCTCTTTGGCAAGATGTAGTCTTGTAATAAGGAATAGCACATGCAGCATGCCGGAGGACATTTCATTAGGCGAAACCCATTCTTCCCCCCCTTTCGACTTGTGTCTGAATTTCAGATTTTTAGACTCTTCTTTCTTACGCTCCCCATTTTTATAGTCGCTATAGTCATATTTAATGTCTTCTACCTGAGGGAAGATATCGATAAATGCTTTCACAATAGCGTTAAATATATCTGGCTTTCTTAGATACAATATATAAAGCTGAGAATTAATTGAATTACTTGAAAGCAATTTTTCAATATAATAATCGTCTTCTGAAGCATTTAAAAACATATCCGCATTCCTTATATATTTCGTTTCCAGACTAAGAATATAGGCAAGTCTGGAATCATAAAAGTTAGAAAAAGAGATAAGTTCTAAAAGAGATACTTCATCCAGAATATTTTTTATATCTTTTTCCTCTCGTAACAGGCTAAAGGCACTTATTTCACTTCGAAATTTAATGTTAATTAATACATTGTTATATTTTATCTGGGAAGCTTTTCTATCAAGAAGTATAATTCCATCAACTATAATCTTCTCCTCTTTTATGTCCGGAAAGTCTGGCTCTTGCGCTACCGGATAAGTGGTTGGATATGCTCCCGTGCCTTTGGTCTCAAAAAGACCGCTCCATGTAATACTAGTATTCTGACCTGAATCCGATTTTCCTTCCAATTCTAATTCCCATTGCACGCCTGAATAAGTAACTCCCCATGCTATTTCTTTCAACGTCATCAAGGCCTTCAAAATCTGAGTCTTGCCGGAGCCTGAGGCGCCGACGAGCAGGTTCATGCCATCGTTGAACTCGATGGGTTCGATGGTGATGCCGCGCGCATGGTCGGTGAAGCTCAGACGTTTTATCTTCATAACTTTAGACGTTTGTCAGGCTTCAAAGATAGCTATTAGATGGGCGTTGAGAACAGGTCAGGAATCCTAACACTCTCCCCATTCTCCTCCTCCCTACCTTACCTTGCCGGCGGTGTTGAGCTTGGCGACGAGGCGGGCGTCGGCGGAGTCGCCGTAGATACCGTAGGCGTTGACGAGGACGCCGCGGATGCCGTAGCGTCCTGAGTGGATGGCATACACAATGGCTTCGTCGCCCGGGTCGGATTCGCCTTCAAAGCGGTGGATTTCGTCTATCTCGAAGTCGTCGGCACTGAGGCGGTACTGTCCGGAAGTGGATTTGATGGCATCGCAGTCGATGTTGAAATCGAAGTTGTAGCCACGCTCAATGAGACTGTTGACGGCTTCGGAGACGGTATCGTAGGTAATCATGGTTCTGTATTGTTATTCTGTTGCGGAGATAACAGCGGGATGCTCAAACTTGGTTCAGTTCCGGCATAAAAATTCTATATCTAATCTATACCTAATTTTGGCGGATGAGGCGGTGTGTGAATCGGATGGGATATTTACTGATGCGGAGGCTATGGCTTCTGCTGATACTGCTCTGTGGCTCCGGAGGGACTATGGAGGCACGTACCTGGTATGTGGCTGCGGAGGGCAAATCGGGGGAGCTGCCGCCTTGTGAGACCTGCAACGATTGCGGGACGCGGTATCCGCACTCGGAGACGGGCGCGGGCAGGGGAGAGGGGACGATGCAACGTCCCTGGAGCTTGGAGTGGGCGCTGAGCAATCCGCCGGATATTGCAGATCCGCAATTTGACCGCTGCTTTCCGGACCGTTGCAGGCGGCTGATCCAGCCCGGAGATATCGTCGAGCTGCGCGGCGGAACGTATGCGGGCTATTATACCTCGGCTTTTGAGGGGCCGCTGGAAGTCCGGCATATTCCGGCAGCCTATACCTGCTATCTGGAAGGTAGCGAGGGGCTTCCGATTATTGTACGGGCGGAAAAGGGGGGAAAGGTCAGCTTGGACATGACGGGCAGGACGATCGCGCTCCGGCTGCAGCAGCTGGAGTATGTGCCGGTGCTGAGCAAGGTGCCGAATCCGCTGTATAAGAAGCATAGAGATCAGCGCAATCCCTGGCGCTATATGGGTAGAATCGGACAGCTGCCGAATCCACCGCCGCCGCCGGAGGATCCGCTGATGGCGCGTATGATCGGCTCCGTGCTCAGCAATGCGGGACTCGTCATTACCAAGCCTTATATCACCGTTCAGGATTTGGAGATATGCAACCATACGACCCAGCGATTCAGCTATGACCGGGGCAATAAGCCGCTGTTTCGGGAGAATCTCCTCAAAGGATCTCCGCCGGATGAGCTGCATCCGATGGATATACGCGAGGGCGTGACGGTCAATGCGCGGGGCGTCCGGCTCATCGGACTGCATATCCACGATATGCTCGGCGATGGCATCGATGCCTATGATGCGGCTACGGGCATCGAGATCAGCTCCTGTATCATTCATAACAATGGATGGAACTGCCCGAACCGTCCCAACGGACAGGGGATCTATACGCAGAATACATCGGAAGTGCCGCGACTGTTCCGCCAGAATGTGATTTATAACAATGCCCAGAACGGACTCAAATTCTACTCGGGAAGCAAGCCGATTGTCCGGAATTATAATCTGATCGGCAATTATGCCATGAACAACGGATCGATGTTCGTGTCCTATAACATAGACAGGGAGATTGTAACCGACGGCGAGCTGAGTCCGGCGCCGCGCTGGATGACCTGGGATAATATCTATATCGGCAATACGGCTGCGGAAAAATTTACCCTCCGGGGCAATCATTTTATCCTGACCGAAGCCCGCTATCCGATGAAGTATCCGGCCAAACTCCTGTTCCATAACCGGACACATTATCATGACTCGGATTATTACCTCTACCGGACCTCCAATTTCCATATCGGTGCCAATGAGGAGGAGGCCTGTACGGACTTCATTATTGATAGCAACCATAGCTTTGGCGGCGGGTATGGATTCACCCTGACCTCGCTCTGGGGGCTGAGCTTCACCCGCAATATCATTGAAGCGCAGTATGAGGGCGTGAATGTATATCAGGTCAATAAGCAGATGCCCTGTCCGTATACTGTACCGGAGGCAGGGTCGAAATTCTATCCCGGGATCAATGTCTGGGCGGGGAATGTGATTTATCCGCTGACGGGTCTGGGGACGCCGAAGAAGGCGCTGGTGCGCTTCTGCTATCCGGGGAACTGCCTGCGCCAGTGCGGCAATAATTGCACGCCTGAGTGTAGCTCCGGATTTTATTGCCGCCGTGATACGCTGGTGAAGCGCTATGTAGCGGGGACCAATCCGGAAGTTGCCGTGGCTGCGGCTCCGCCGCTGGAGGAGGTGCTCATTCAGCGCGATGAAGTCCATGCCGGACGCTATTTCGTCTATATCTACAACTGGAAAGCGAGTCCCAAAGTGCGGCTCAACCTCGCGCGCTATGTTATCAGCGGACACCGATTCCGGCTCCTGAATGCCCTCAAGCCCGATGAGTCCATCAAGGGACTACCGGCAGTCTATACGGAGCCTTTTCAGCTCGATCTCTCCCAACTCGGCATTGCCCCCGCCATCGGCGAGCCCCTGCGTCCCAGCGATCCCAATCCGAACTACATGGTCAAATCCATCGGCGGCAGCGGAAAGTATGCGTGTCTGGTGTTAGAGCTGGAGTAGGGTGGGAAGGGGAATTGTATTACCACCAGCTACTACAGTCTCTATCTCCCTGAGAATACTCGCTATCAGGTAGCTTCGCAATGTTCTTTAGGCTCATCTTGTTATATCGATTCTTGCCATTCGATTTTTCCTTACAATATTGAAGCATTTCCTGGAGTCTCTGCCATCGAGGAGCAATTTTTACAGCATGCTCCAATAGGAGTATCCATTGCTCGTGTCGCCCCAGGCACATCAGCTGATATGATAGGTAGTGTATAGCGTAAACATTATTGGTATCATTTGCTACACTCGCCCGTAGCAAATAGTCATATTGACCCGAAGAGGCGAGCTTCCCGGATTCGCCATAGTAGCCTACAAGTTTCAGTAGATCCAGGGAATTATATTTTTCATATTCAAACCGAGTATTATCTTTGGCTATCTTATTTAATCCTGATGTATCGGGAAGAAGATAATTGAGGTAAAGGAATAATCTAAAGCGCTTTTGAATTAGTGAATCCACCAGATCAAATCTCTTCATTCTGGCACAGCTAATTACATATAATGTGGTATCTCTATCATTTCTGAGATTATTCCTCTTCTCAATGACTAAATTATATTCAGAGGCCTGATAAAGCTTCTCAATGGATTTTGTATAGCCTTTATGAGAAGAGCAGCAATAAATGAGATTGCTTATAATTACGAAAAAAAGGATCAGTTTTTTTGACATAGCTTATTCCGGCTGAGAAAGATAATCGGTTTTAGGAGCAGGTTGAGGACATTCTCTAAGCCTCGGAATCTGCCATCCGCACGCAGCTGATCCGCTATTGTTTGTCATAATATTCTGCATCAGATACATTACACGAAAGTACACACAATTGTTCGTTTGTGATGTAGATACCATTCGGGCTGTAATCTATATGATAAAAGCATCCTGAAAGAGAACACCTTCAATCTTTATTTGATAAGGAAAGTAAAACCCAATCTCTTCATCCGGAAACATAAGAAGGATTTCTAAGGCATCTATTTTTTCATTAGTCGTTGCAGATATGACATTAACATCCGTAGCAAGTCCGGCGAGTTGGGTAGTATTATTTCTAAATTTGTCAAGCAGCACCTGATAAATTTCATCCTTCATTTCCAACGCATCCGGGGTGTCGGAGTCTTGTGATACAATTAAAGGAACGAGAACATCAGAATCATTTATATACGCCGCAAAGGGATAGAACTCTCCAGAATCAGACAGCAACGTTTCAGCTAAACCGAGTAAATATTTTTTTAAGATGTCTAAGTTATCCATTGCCATTAATAGTTATAAGAAATATAGGGAAGCGCATTACCTGACCCAACACGATCCGCCTTCTGAGTACTCACTATTGACAGTCCACAGCATGACCCACCTCTCGGTGCTACAGGACCTGACTTCTCAGACCTTATATCTATCTCCTGACCTCTCATGCGCTACGAAGATACATCTGAGCCAATCAATTCCCGCACAATCGACTGGCTGAGGGATTGGTATCCTGAGCGATAGATAGGTCATAGCGCGAATTGTTGTTATGGTAAATAATCAATGGAATATGGATAAATCTTTAATCAGATGCATTATCCCCTTGTTCTGGGTCGAACCACTTTCCTTTCTGTGCAACTCTATACAAATG
>JBBRLW010000015.1:0-12938 GCA_038231115.1 Bacteroidia bacterium | reverse complement strand
GATGCGCTCCGATGAGGCCAAAGATTACGGCATGGTGGACGAAGTCCTGACGCGTAAAGTATAATATCCGGAGGTTCTTCCTCTCTGTATCAACCATAATATCTTAATCCGGCAGAGGAATCACCTTTGCCGGATTTTTCATGCGAAGTAGTATCTTGCTCCGGGATTTGGCCGCTATTTCGCTACATTTCAATGATCCCAAATTAGACCCTATTGCGTAAAGACGAATACTGCTCCTTCTGCTGGCGAAATAAAAAGGAAGTCCTGCTCCTCGTAGAGGGGAAAGATGGCTATATCTGCGATAAATGTATCGGAGAGGCGGAAAAAATACTCGAAGCGGAAATCTCCCGCCGCGCTAAAATGAAACCGCGCAAAGAGATACTCAAACCTGCTGAAATCCGTGAGCACCTGGATCAGTATGTAATCGGACAGGACAAAGCCAAGAAAGTGCTTTCCGTAGCCGTGTACAATCACTACAAGCGTGTGATGGTCAAGGAAAATATGCAGGTCGGCGATGTTGAGATTGAGAAGTCAAATATCCTCCTCGTCGGGGAAACCGGAACAGGAAAAACGCTCCTTGCCCGTACTATTGCCCGCATTCTTGATGTACCTTTCTGTATAGCCGATGCCACAGTAATCACCGAAGCCGGATATGTGGGAGAGGATGTAGAAACTGTCCTGACGCGCCTTCTGCAGGCTGCGAATTATGACGTGGAAGCCGCGGAGAAAGGCATTGTATATCTGGATGAGGTAGATAAAATCTCGCGCAAGGGCGGCGATAATCCTTCCATTACCCGTGATGTCTCCGGAGAAGGTGTCCAGCAGGCGCTCCTGAAGCTCCTTGAAGGCTCAGCTGTATATGTGCCGCCGCAGGGTGGACGCAAGCATCCGGAGCAAAGCATGGTACTGGTAAATACTCAGAATATCCTGTTTATATGCGGAGGAGCATTTGATGGCATTTCTAAAATCATTGAAAAACGTCTCGATACCCAGCCCATGGGATTCAAGGGAAGCCACCTGAACGAAGTCAGCCATGACAAGACCAATTATCTGCAGTATATTACGCCGAGTGATTTAAAGAAATTCGGACTGATTCCGGAGCTTATCGGGCGGATGCCGGTTATCGCGCATCTGGATCCATTGGATAAGGCCACACTGCGTGCCATTCTGACAGAGCCGCGTAATGCGCTCGTTAAGCAGTATCAGAAGCTTATGGAGTATGAAGGCATTGAGCTCATCTTTGATGAGGATGTGATAGACTACCTCGCTGATCAGGCGATGGAGCTGAAATTAGGGGCTCGGGGACTGAGATCCATTATTGAGTCCATAATGCTCGATGCTATGTACGAGCTGCCTTCCCGTCCGGATATTAAACAGTATCGGATTGATAAGGCAATGGTTGTTTCCAAGCTGCGTGATTTCTCGATGTCGCACCTGAAGGTAGCGAGCTAATAGCCGAGCTGAAATCTTATTTTCTCGCCCCCTGCTGTATCCATTTTAGGACGAGGCTGATGCTGCAATCATCCAGTTTCCCCTGCGGAGGCATCGGGCGGGATAGAGATATCATCTGAAGGTAGAGCACGGATTTTTCCGGTTTGATTGTATCAATATAGCCTGTGCCTTTCCGCATAAGTTCCTGATATGAATTGGATGGGCTCAAATCAATATTTCCGGCATGGCTCTGCTGATCATGGCAGCCGGAGGTATTACAGTTCTTATCAAACAAAGGCTGAATGTTCTGGCTGAGCGTCACCTGAGCGGGCTGATTACAATTCGGCTTGTTCAGCTCAATATGCTCATAAGAGCAAGAGGCTAAGCCCACCGAAATTGAAATAAAGATCCATAGTGCATATCTACTCATACCGGAACATGCTCTGTATCCTTGAAACCAGGGTCTTGGCCGTAGCTGAACTATTGTCCTGAACAGTCAGCACCTGCGGAACCGAGCCTTGTATCGGCAGCGGAATCGCCTCCAGCAACTGATAATAATCGATGTCTATGTGGACAATTGCAGCCTGTCCGGCTACGACAGTCTGTGTCTGGCCTGTCATTTCAACAATAACGGCATTGGCAGGAGTCCCCAGCTCATAGACAAAGGGAAGCATATTGGTAGTATCTCCCTGACCGGTGGCACTGGTATCAAATTTCCCCTGAACATTGATATATACATATCCTGATGGCTGTGCTGTACTCCCAAACCACATATCCGGAGCATTAAGCGGGTCCGTAGCGGATGTAGTAGGAGTCTTTGCATTGACAGTAGCATCCAGCCCGACTAAGAACCGCACTCGGGTGTAATTGCCCGCCGGAATCTGTCCCAGCTCATATTCCTCCTGATCCTCTTTTTTCAGCACAATCTGATCCTTAAGCTCAGCTATCGTACCGTCGGCTTTAATCAGCTGAATATGGGATAGATACAGCTGTGCTTTGGTGAAGAGAAACTTGCGTCCGTTAGTAACTGAGTCGCTATACACCCGATTGTAATCCTGTATTTCCTTGCTGCCAAGGTTATTATGCATGTGAAGCATAAGTGTTCCGGTTGAAGGAGTAGCAACTGCATCATCTTTTTTGCAGGAATTAAGTCCCAGCAATAAGATGAGGCCTGTAGTAATAAGATGAGAGACATGCAGTTTCATAGCTTCGGATATTGGCAATTAAATATAGATAATCTAATGCCATGATCAAATATACTCTGCCCTTGCTAATTTCGGGATGAAATATCTGGTAATATGCTGCATACCAAACCGAAGAAAATAGCTGTTCTCACCGGAGCAGGAATTAGTGCCGAGAGCGGCATCCCGACCTTCAGAGGAAGCGATGGCCTCTGGGAAGGGCATCGTATAGAGGATGTTGCCTCGCCGGAAGGCTATCGCAAAAATCCCGATCTCGTACAGGACTTCTACAATCAGCGCCGGAAAAATATCCGTATGGCGCAGCCTAATGCAGCGCATCTCGCCCTCAAAGAGCTGGAGAATGCGTACGAACTCGTGATCATTACCCAAAATATAGACGATCTACACGAGCGCGCCGGATCGTCCCATATCATCCACCTGCATGGGGAAATTATGAAAGCCCGATCCCTCAAAACCGGATCTATCTATAATTTGACTGAGGAGCAGCACATAGTTCAGGGCGATTATTGTCCGCAGGGCGGACAGCTACGTCCGCACATTGTCTGGTTCGGAGAGTCAGTCCCTTTACTCGAGGATGCCGCGCAGCACGTATCTCAGTCAGATATTATAATCATTATCGGAACTTCCGGCGTCGTGTATCCTGCTGCCGGACTGATCCATTACGCCCCTCCCCATGCGGATATATATATTATTAATCCAGATATGCCTGAAGAGTCATACCTCAATCCGCGCCTGAAGCTTATTGAGCAGGTCGCAAGCGTCGGAGTCAGGCAGCTTGTCAATCAGCTATTGAATCATTATGCATGAACCAGACATAGAATTACAGTGGATCACTACGGAGCATACGCTATATCCGGCTGAGCTACAGCTCCGCCGTAAAGTTCTGCGCTATCCTCTCGGTCTCGATTTCTCCGAGGCTGACCTCATGCCGGATTCAGAGGATATGCACCTCATAGCCCTATCCAAAGATCAGGTCATTGGATGCCTCCTTCTCAAGCCGGATAAGCTGGAGCCGGAAGTAAAAATGCGTCAGGTGGCTGTTGATACAGTATGGCAGGGGAGAGGTATCGGCCAGATGATGGTCAGGGAATCAGAATCAGTACTTGGAAGGCTGCAATTTGAACGGATCGTGCTTCATGCCCGCGATACGGCCATTCCCTTCTATCTCCGCATGAATTACGAGCTATATTCCGAAACCTTCTTTGAGGTCGGGATTCCTCATAGAGCCATGCGCAAAAACCTTGATCCAGGCTCTTAACGCTTCCTGAGGATTATTTTCTTCCTGATATCTGCCTTCGGATTATGTACTTGGACGATGTACAATCCCGTAGCAAGCACATCGGTTTTCAATAGAAACGGACTTTGATAGGCCTTATACGCTGCATTCAATACGACGCGCCCCCTCATATCAATAATCCGGATCAATCCGGACTCCGGCAATAGCCTGCCACCGATATTAATCTGGATCTGATCCGTAGCATACTCAGCGATGGCAAGCTCCGGAAGGCTCTGGCTATCCAGATCCGACACTTTGTAATCCGCAATCAGATCCTGATTCGGATCAACCTTCAAAGAATCCAGGCTGCCCGGGAGCGTTATGGAGTAGTCCGTGGTCAGGCTTTCCACCGGAATCCGTATGCTTGTATCTCTACCCTGATAATATAGCCGGACAGGAACAGGCATCCGGAAGGCCGCTACGGATGAGTGACACGGCTTCTGGTCTATACGGATATGGAGCGCTCCATAATTCTGACGGTCATAGCTGATCATATAGCGTGGGAAGCCTTCCTTATAAATCCACTGATCAAAGAAATAGCCCAGATCCTGTCCATAGGCCTGCTCCATATTTTTCCTGAAAATATCTGTACGCGTAACGTTGTAGGCTACTTCCGGATCATGCAGATAAGCACGCACTCCTTTTAAAAAAGCCTCATCGCCCATGAGGTATCGCAGCATGTGGAGCACCATTCCGCCTTTATGATATGATAGCCGGCCACTAAATATCCTGCGTGATGTTACCGTATCATATACATACACGGAGCCATCATCTGCTGACTTGACATGGCGCATGTAATTGGCCTTCCATTGCTGAAAAGCCTGTTCCGACTGCACGTACTGATAGGATAATCCCTCGCAGTAAGTAGCCCAGCCTTCATTGAGCCAGATGTCTCCCCAAGTACTGCAGGTGAGCTTGTCTCCGAACCATTGATGCGAAAGCTCATGTGCCGAAAGCAGGAATCCAAGATGCCGTACTGACGACATCGTTTGATGTTCTTCTCCGCCCGGAAATCCGAACTCTACCTGACCATATTTCTCCTTATCAAAAGGATAGTCACCAAAAAGCCGGATATAGTTTTCCATACACTTGACTGTATTCCCAATATCCTGATTCCACTGATTGTAGCTCTCCGGATAAGGGTAATTCAGGATCATGATCGAGTCACCATCCGGCTTATGCGCATATCTTGTAAAAGGCTGATAATTACTCACGGCCAATGCGATGAGATAATAGTCTATGGGATAGCGCTCCTTCCAGTGGTAGGTAATATAGGTATCGGTTTTAATCTGCTCCACTAACAAGCCCTGACCGGCAGCGCGATAGCTCTGTGGAGTCTTCACATATACGTCACATGAGTCTGCTTTATCCATCAGGGACTGCTTGCAGGGCCACCATTCTCTTGCACCGTATGGCTCCGATAATGTCCAGATTACTTTGCCCGTCAAGTGATTCTCCTGAATGAAGCTCGGGAAATTATGTCGCGGCATACCATGATAGCTGATCTCTGCCGATTGTCTGCTCCCAAACATAGCCTTATCAGGCAAATTGATAATCAGGCTCATCGAGTCCTGGAAATAATAGTCCGGCGCAAAGACCCTGCGCCCGTTGATCCGGATCGAGTCAATTTTCAGCACCGAGTCACAGTCCACCAACATCTGACTCATTTGCGGAAGCTCCCGGGCCTCAAAATCTATCCTGATACGCCCCTTAATGGCATATACCTCCGGATCCACTTCCCAATAGCACTGATAATATTTTACGTCATAGAGATAACCGGCGTCGGTATTTTTCCGGAATACAGCTCCAGGCCTCTGATCATTGTTTCTGATTCCCCCCAGCTTACAAATCATTGTATCCATAGATACCTGTGCCTGAGCCAGCATACTGATGCATAACAATCCGGTGAGCCATAACAATCGCATTATCCAAAGATAAACGGAAAAGCCTGCCAAAGCAGTTCCAATTATGAATTGCCGCGTATAGACCAAAAAAAGGGGCTATTTCCGGACGGGCGTCCGGCAAATAGCCCCAGGCATTCACGCTAAACTAAAAACAAAAATAAACATACTCAAATCAGATTAAGCCGCCGGATTGCTCCTTAAAAGCTAATACTGAGGGAAAACCCTATCGGTTTCCAATATATACTGTACAACAGGAGGAGGAAATCCATTCCATTTTACTGAAATCTCCTGATTAATCTTAAATGATATTAATCTGCGCCTGCAAATCCTGGTTAGTTGACAGAGCCTAAAACCCTGATACTTTACGGAATCAAAGGTAAAGTACATTAGTCCATAATAGTATGCATTTAGACGAACATCCAAACAAACTCGACAGATAAGCCCTTTTGCCCATCATAATGCGTTTTTAGGCAGAAATTTTAATCAATCACAACTTGGTTTATATTATAAACTTTCTGATGACATGTATATATCCTTAGTTTTGCCCTGGGAATTAGAAAACAATAAGCAATGGGACTATTAAAAGAATTTAGAGATTTTGCCATGAAAGGCAATATCATTGATCTGGCTACGGCTGTAATCATCGGGGGCGCTTTCGGCAAGATCGTCGCCTCGCTGGTGGATGACATCATTATGCCGCCTATCGGATTGCTGCTCGGAGGCGTCAATTTCAAGGAATTACGTGTTGTGCTCCAGCCTGCGAAGATGGTAATGGAAAATGGGGTTATGAAGGAAGCTGTCAAAGAAGTAGCTATCCACTACGGAAATTTCATCCAGAATGTATTTGATTTTACCATTATAGCATTCTGTATCTTTATGGTTATCAAGGTATATCAAAGGATAAATCGCCCTCCGGTTGAAGTGGTCATTACAGAGCCGGCTCCCATACAGGCAACCCGCGAAGAAGAGCTTCTCAGCGAAATCCGTGACCTGCTCCGCAGTCAGCAGGGACGCTAAGCTAAGCCTGAAAATTTCGTAATTTGATAATATCCTCTCTGCGTACCTTTGCAGAAATTTTGACCCTCGGGTCAGCTATTACGATTATGAGCAACATTACATTAACCATCATTAAGCCTGATGCCGTCAAAGATGGCAATGCAGGTGCTATCCTGGATCAGATTACCAAAGACGGATACAAAATCAAGGCTCTCAAGCTGAAGCATCTTTCAGCAGAAGAAGCCGGTGCTTTCTATGCCGTCCACAAGGAGCGTCCTTTCTACAATGACCTTGTGAAATATATGTCCTCCGGACCGGTTATGCCGGCGGTGCTGGAAAAAGAGAATGCCGTAGCTTCCTTCCGGGAGCTGATCGGTGCGACCAATCCCGAGCAGGCAGCCGAAGGAACGGTGCGTAAGCGCTTCGGAAAATCTATTGAGTTTAATGCCATTCATGGAAGCGACTCCGATGAGAATGCGCGTCATGAAGCCAGCTTCTTCTTTGCCGGCTGCGAGATTTATTAGGATTTATATCAACAGATATTCAAAAGCCGCAGGGATTTATTTCTCTGCGGCTTTTGTGTTTCCAAAGAAGCTCAGGATATTCTGCCCATAGGCACGCTGTTCTATCAATTCCGGAATTTTTTCCAGCCGCGTGACCACATGATGCTCTACAATCAGCTGACCCTCATCTTTCAGCAGATTACGGTCTAATATAATCCGGATCATCGGCTCATACATTTTCCAGGCATAGGGCGCATCACAGAAAATGATATCATACTTCTCCTCTGTTGTTTTGATGTACTGCATCACATCGCCGCGGCGGGCATGGATTTGCTCATAATGGAGCTTTTCCGCCATTTCCTTAAGGAAATTTACACACCCGGGATGTTTGTCCAGGGCTAATGCATGGCGGACATCCCTTGAGGCAAATTCAAGGCTGATAGTACCCGATCCGGAAAATAGGTCAAGGATATCACACTCCGTGAAATCAAAGCGATTGTCCAGAATATTGAACAGGCTCTCCTTGGATCGATCCGTAGTAGGACGGATCGGCAAACCTCGGGGCGGATAGAACATATATCCGGAGTCTTTACCGCCTATAATACGCATCCGGCAGAAAGATACTGGAAAAAGCGGTGGACAGGGAACAGGTTTCCTGCGGGGATAAAGTCGGGCGCATAGCTGAACCGGATCGGCAGGCCTTCTATTACGATATTGCGGATATATTTCCGGAGCAGATCAAATACCGGCTGATCCGGATCGGTTTCTCCGGAAATATATACTTTCGTATCAATATCAGTCAATTGGAGACCGCTCTGCTGGGCAGCGTTGGCCGCGAAGTACAGTACTTCTTCAGATGATTTATAGGGAAATGAGTTGGCCATCTGGAGGCCGGAAGGCTGAAATCCTGCAATATCAAGCCATCCTCCCGTGCGGAAATGCAGATGCAGATGTCCGTAGGATATCCCTTTATACTGATCGCTTATCAATTCAATCCAGCTACCGAAGAGACTTTTGTAGCCCTGATTCTGATCCTGTGCTATGGCATAGACGCAATCTGCATCGGCTTCGGGAAGCGACATGCGCTCAATTTGTTCATTATCACTTAAATGATAGCTGACTTTCAGTGAAATTTCCCCGGCATCTCTGTCTGAAAAACGCTGGGGGATAATTGTATGCTTGGATGTTTCTCTGAAATAGCTTGTATCAGGCTCAGGTTGCTCCTCATCCGATAAAAAGCGCATCTCCTCATAGCGCTGATGCAGCGCATCATAGCTCAGATGCAGCCTGCGGCCATCTGCCATTGGAATCAGGATACGCTTGAGGCTGCTCATTTCAGAAGAGACCGGATCAATTAGTTGGACGTAAAAACGCTACGATTGTCTTCCTCTTCAGGCTCTTCCGAGTCGCGATCTTCTCCATAAGGATTCAGATTAGTCCAGATCATATCCTTTAGCTCTTCAATGCCGGTGCCTGCTACGGCTGAGATAAACACGGTCGGAGTTTCGGGCAGATCTGCCTTGATCTCCGCCTGAAGCTCTGCATCCAGCATATCGGACTTGGTTATGGCCAGCAGTCTCCGCTTGCTGAGCATGGCCGGATTGTATTCGGCAAGCTCATTGAGCAAAATACGATACTCATCACGGATATTTTTTGAGTCGGCCGGGATCATAAACAGCAGAATAGAGTTGCGCTCTATATGCTTCAGGAAACGCGTACCCAATCCTTTGCCTTCATGTGCCCCTTCAATAATTCCAGGGATATCGGCCATTACAAATGACTTGTAATCACGATATTGGACAACTCCCAAATTTGGAACCAGCGTAGTAAATGCATAATTGGCGATTTTAGGCCGTGCCGCTGAAACTACGGATAGCAGGGTAGATTTTCCTGCATTTGGAAAACCAACGAGGCCTACATCCGCAAGTACTTTCAGCTCCATGACTTTCCATTCTTCTTTGCCAGGCTCGCCAGGCTGGGCATACATCGGATTCTGACGTGCGGCGCTCTTGAAATGCTGATTGCCCAGTCCGCCACGTCCACCGGATACAATGACCTTCTTTTGTCCATGTGCCGTGATCTCGCATTGAATGGCACCTGTTTCCGGATCCTTGACAACTGTCCCCAACGGGACATCAATAATGACGTCTTCCCCTGATTTTCCAGTACATCCGCTGACACCTCCGCCGTTTCCGGCATCGGCAACGATGTGCTTGCGGTATTTGAGGTGTAGAAGCGTCCATAGCTGCTTATTGCCTCTCAGGATAATATGTCCGCCCTTGCCACCATCTCCACCATCCGGTCCGCCTTTGGAATTGAGCTTGTCTCTAAAATAATGGACAGCTCCAGCACCTCCTTTTCCGGAGCGGCAGCAAATCTTGACGTAATCTATAAAGTTGCTATCGGACATCTGCTATACGTGGGAACCCACAAAGGTACGCAATACAGGAAAGGGAATCAGCTAATTTAGGGAATTAGTTCAACTAACCTGTTTCCAGGACATGCGTTTTTTCAGTGCCGTACTCATACGGAGATTATCTGTGCCGCTATGCATCCACCTGATAGTGATAATGTGATGTTCCATGAAATTCAAACTGAGGGATTATTCCATAGTCTCTTATATTGGTACTAACTTTGTCGTTCCAGGCTTATATACGTCTTGCAAACTTCACAGCTACATATCAGATTGCGTTTTGATGTCCTCATTATGGCCATTATTTCTGCGCTGTTTCTGCTAATGAGCAATGTTAGCCAGGCTTCCGTAGTAGCGCTTCAGGTACATGATTGCTCTTATCATACCCATGACGCCCATTGGTCTGTCAGGAAAGTCAGGGACAATGTCCAGCCCAGCTATTTTGAGAATGATGATGATGAATCCTCCGATGATGAAGTGATTTCAGGAGATTATAATTCTGAGCTGCCTCCGGTATCACTTACTGCCGGATTCTCATCGGATTTCTTTTGTGATGTAGTTTCCCTGCTTATCTATCAGCAGCACCGGACTTACGGCGCGGCTCAGGTACCGATTCAGCGAGATGTAGCCCATCAGCTGAGCTTCCTCTGCATCCACCGCATCTGAAAATGTTATAGGCTGTTTATCCTGCTTCATAGCAGCATAACGCCAGTATGCTTCCCTATAAATAGTTTAGCAGGGAATTTTGCTCTCAGGGAGCCTTTTATTTTTCAACCCAATCAGGAATTATTTTACTCATGATCCAGCTTTCAGCCCGGATACTAATTTTTCGTAACATGATATGCTTCTGCGTTTGGATGCTCTGCGCAGGTCAACCTCTATCAGCTCAGCAGAATCCCCCAATGGCCGCTGCTATTCCGGTGGATACCCTCAGCCTTAGCATACGGGACTGCGAGGCCTTATTTACGGATAAGAATCCATCCATTATGGCGGCGAAGTTTGATTTGCAAGTCGCTGATGCCGCTGTTATCACAGCGCGCCTGTTTGATAACCCGACCTTCAGCTATTCTTCCTCTCTGCACAGCCCAAGGTCGAATAAATACCTCGATAACTCTATCTCTACCGGACATGTGGACGTTATTGTACAGCAAACCTTCGCCATTGCGGGCAGACGCATGAATGGAATCAAGCTCTCCCGTATCCTGAAAGAGCGGACAGAATACTCTTTCCGCGAGCTGATGCGGGAATTGGGCTATCAAATGTACACCAGTGCCTATCTGATCTATCAGGACGAGCAGAAAATCAGGCTCTACAATAACCTGATCCTCAATTTTGAGCGGCTTATCAATGCAGCGCAGCAGGAAAACAATCTCGGCGTTTTAGCCAGGAACGAAGTCATTCGCCTTCAGGCGGAAATGCAAAGCAATCGGAACGAGCTACTCGCCGTGTATAGCGAGTCATTCCAGGCGCAGAATACGCTCAAAACCCTCCTGGGAGTACGTCCACAGGTATATCTGAAAATTATTATGCCCGAGAGCCGCCCACAAATCAATCTGCCTCCCTTGGCCGATGTAATCAACAAAGCCACCGCCGAGCGTCCTGATATCCTGTATTCCAATAAAACGGTAGAAGCAGGGGAGCGCAACCTGAAACTCCAGAACTCCCTTAAATACCCTGATCTGGGCATCTTTGGTGAGTATGACAACAACGGTAATGCCTATAACAATTACGTCGGACTGGGGATCAGCCTGGGACTGCCGTTCTTCAGCCGCAATCAGGGGAATGTTTCGGAGGCTCAGCTGCTCAATACCCGCAACCGTATCCTGGACACTCTACAAATTAATACGGCACAGAATGAAATTGTCCAGGCATATCTCCAGCTGAGCCGTGCGCAGTTAGAGTATCAAAGGATTGATAATACATACATCTCTAATCTGGAGGGCCTTCAAAGCAACGCTCTAATGAACTATAACAGGCATTATATCAGTCTGCTGGAATTCCTCGACCAGATCCGTACCTATATCTCAGCCCGCAGAGGTGTGATAGAAACACAATACGGATACTTCAATGCCATTAACTACCTCAACTTTACCTCCGGACAGAGGCTTAACTAATTCGATTTAAACTAATGAGATTCAATAAAATATCTATTTTCTATTTACTGATGGCAGGCTCTATCCTGCTTACAGGATGCAGTACCAAAGGCGAAAAGGAAGAGCCTGAAGCCGCTACCGAAACTCAGGATAAAGATGGAAATCTGGCACTTAGCAAAGAACAGCTGGCCAATATCGAGATCAGTAAGGCCAAGATGGTCAATGATGAGCAGGAAGTAGTCCTCAATGGAAAAGTAACCTTCAGCGACGATCTGGTGACCAAAGTATTTCCATTGGTTTCCGGGAATGTAATCAAGGTCAATGTCCATCTCGGAGATGTAGTCCGCCGCGGAGAGGTACTGGCTACACTTCAGTCTGGAGATGTATCCGATTTGCAGAATCAATACGATGCCGCTATGGCCAATCTGAAAATCGCCGAGAAAAATCTTGACATTGCTAAAGAGCTGTACAAGACCAATGTTTACTCGGAAAAAGATGTCCTTAGTGCCCAGAATGATTTCAAGAAGGCCAGCACCGGAGTCAACAACCTCCGCCAGCGGCTCAGTATATACGGAGCCAGCTCGAGCACGGATGCCCGCTCTGCCGTGGTAGCTCCTGTCAACGGATACGTCATTGAAAAGAATGTGACAGACAATATGGAAATACGTCCCGATGCCTCAACCGATCTGTTTACGATCGGATCTCTAGACCGTGTCTGGATCGTTGCCGATGTGTATGAAAAGGATATTGCCCTGATCCATATCGGAGAGCAGGTCAGGATCAAAGTAGTAGCTTATCCGGATAAAGAGTTCACCGGAGTCATTACAAAAACCGCTAATATCATTGATCCGGAAACCAAAGTCCTGAAAGTCAGAATAGAGCTGGACAACAAAGAAAAGCTCCTGCTTCCGGAGATGTTTGCCCGCATCAAAGTTCGGATTACATCAAAAAACAAGGTAATCCGTGTGCCAAATGATGCAGTAGTATTCCTGAACAATAAGAACTACGTGATGATCAAACGCACTGATAACAAGTACGAGCGCCGCGATATCACCGTAGTACGTACTATGGGAGACACAGCACTCATCACCGGAAATGTGAAAGATGGTGAGCTGCTTAT
>JBBRLW010000014.1:0-13064 GCA_038231115.1 Bacteroidia bacterium | reverse complement strand
CGATGGCCTGGCAGATGGACGTCCGGATTTCCTGGCCACAGGAAATGAGTGGAGAACGCCTCCGTTATGGGGAATTGGAATGATTGAAAGTGTATCGGGCAAAGCATTCTTTCTGCATGATGGCCGTGCCCGTACCATGGAAGAGGCTATCCTATGGCATGGAGGAGAGGGAAATACTTCTAAAGAGGCATTTAGAAACTTATCCAGTGCAGAACGAAATCAGCTAATCGCTTTTCTCAAGGATTTATAATTTGAACAGTCCGTTCAAAGTCTGCTGAAGTGTATCCGTAGCCCTGATTCGGATTTTATCCTTAGGCAGCTCATCCAGATTCTTATTATACGATGAGAGTATAAATCTATTGAATCCCAATTTAGCCGCCTCTCCAACGCGTCCAGCTATTTGACTCACCGGGCGTAATTCTCCGCTTAGACCCAATTCAGCGGCGAAGCATGTATGCAATGGAATAGCTATATCGTGAAAGCTGGACGCTATTGCCGCTGCAACCGCAGCATCAATAGCAGGATCCTCAATTTTTAAGCCTCCGGCTATATTCAGGAAAACATCATAAGCGCTGAGCTTAAGCCCGCAGCGCTTTTCGAGTACGGCTAAAAGCATACTTAGTCTGCGTCCATCAAATCCTGTCGTTGTCCTCTGCGGAGTGGAGTAGGGGGAAGGGCTTACCAGAGCCTGTACTTCTACAAGCATGGGACGGTTGCCTTCCACAGTTGCCGCAATAGCTATCCCGCTGAGTCCCTCATGCTGTGTGCTGATCAAAACTTCAGATGGATTCTCAATAGCGACCAGTCCCTTTCCGCCCATCTCATAGATCCCTAATTCGGAAACACTGCCATAACGGTTCTTTATACTCCGTATGATGCGATAATTGTAGTGGCGATCTCCCTCAAAATAGAGTACGGTATCTACCATGTGTTCCAGGATCTTGGGTCCGGCAATGTTTCCATCCTTAGTAATATGGCCGATCAGAAATATTGTAACATCATTTTGCTTGGCAAAGCTGATGAGCATCTGGGAGCATTCTCGTATCTGAGAAATACTGCCCGCCGATGCCTCTACCATGCTGGATGAGATTGTCTGTATAGAGTCGATTACAATAACAGTGGATTCTCGGGCTTCCGCTTCCTTGATAATCGTTTCAAGATTTGTCTCGGCTATAAATCTGCAGGTATCGGAGTTTATTTCCAGACGGCTGGCGCGTAGCTTGATCTGACTCAGGGATTCCTCTCCACAGACATACAGAGTGCTAAGATTCTTGGTGCTCAAAGCCATTTGTAGCAATACAGTTGACTTACCAATCCCTGGTTCTCCTCCGAGCAGGATCACAGATCCCGGAACATAGCCTCCGCCAAGTACTCTATTTAATTCTGGATCAGCTAAGTAATACCTTGCTGACTCATTATTCGGAAGCTCAGGCAATATATATGATTTCGAATTAGCAGAGGAGGCAAGCCCTGCCTTAGCCTTCGCTGATTTATCAACTATTATAACTTCTTCAACTACGGAGCTCCATGTACCACAGGAGTTACATTTGCCAACCCATTTAGCATACGTGGCTCCACATTGCTGACAGACATACTGTACTTTAGTCTTCATAAATTATACGCTTCATTACGCAAAAAACCGGCCTAATGACCGGTTTTTATATCAAGTAAGGATTGTAATTCCTTGAAAATTACATATTTGCAATAACTTCATCCCCAAACTCCGAGCATTTCAGAAGGGTTGCACCTTCCATAAGTCGCTCAAAGTCATAAGTAACTCTTTTCTTCTGAATAGCACCGTTTAAGCCTTTGTAAATCAGATTAGCTGCTTCGTCCCAGCCCATGTATTCAAACATCATAGCACCTGATAGAATTACGGAACCTGGATTTACTTTATCCAATCCGGCGTATTTCGGAGCTGTGCCATGTGTAGCTTCAAAAATTGCATGACCTGAAGCGTAATTGATATTAGCACCCGGAGCAATTCCGATTCCGCCCACTATTGCCGCTAATGCGTCAGATACATAATCGCCATTCAGATTAAGGGTTGCGATGACAGAGTACTCAGCCGGGCGTAATAGTATCTGCTGAAGGAAGGCATCCGCAATTGAATCCTTGATCAAAAGCTTGCCGGCATCCATAGCTGATTTCTGAGCCGAATCAGCAGCCTGCTCCCCCTGCTCCGCCTTAATTTTATCGTATTCAGTCCAAGTAAACACTTTGTCGCCAAATTCTCTTTCCGCCAGTTCATATCCCCAGGTTTTGAAAGCACCTTCAGTGAATTTCATAATATTTCCTTTATGGACAAGCGTAACAGACGGCAATTTATGCGTTAAGGCATATTCAATAGCCGCTCTGATTAACCTTTCTGATCCTTCTTTGGATACAGGCTTGATACCAAAAGATGAGCTTTCCGGGAAACGGATTTTGCTTACTTTCATCTCTCCCTGCAGGAAGTTCAGCACTTTTGCCGCATCTTCCGTACCTGCCATATATTCAATCCCTGCATAGATATCCTCCGTATTTTCACGGAAAATAACCATATTGACAAGCTCGGGACGCTTAACCGGACTCGGAACGCCTGTAAAATATCTGACAGGGCGCAGACAGACATATAGATCCAGAATTTGACGCAACGCAACATTTAATGAGCGGATACCTCCTCCAACGGGCGTCGTCAATGGACCTTTAATTCCGACAATGTATTCTTTGAAGGCATCAAGTGTCTCATCAGGTAACCAGTTTCCTGTAGCATTAAAGGATTTCTCTCCAGCTAATACTTCTTTCCAGACAATACTTTTTTCTCCGCCGAAAGCTTTCAGGACAGCCGCGTCCAATACCTTTACCGCTGCCTTCCAGATATCCGGACCTGTACCATCTCCTTCTATAAAAGGAAGCGTAGGATGATTCGGAACTTTCAGACGGCCTGACTCGAGGATAATTTTTTCACCTTGCATCTAAATTTTGCTTTTGTTGCTGCAAAGTTAGTCCGATTCACAAAACCATACCTGACAAAAGTCTGAAATCAATCGAGACCCAGCTCCAGTCTTTTGCGTAATTCCAGAATCAGCGGATTTAATCCCGCCATGCGCTCTAATTTTTCACGTGGAGTGGCAGGCCGTACATAAGAGCTAATGATTTCAACCTCATCAATAAGAATATGCCATCCGATATGCCTCAGTCTCAATTTTTGCTCTAATAGCGCATCAAAATTTGATTTGTCACTATCAAACATCTGCTTGAAAGAAAGATTACCTACTTTAAATTCCAGTTGATTCTCTGCAATTAGCGCAGGAGTAACTGACTGGGCTGCCAGCATCAAAACATTCTGCTTGCGTGAATCCAGATCATTCTTATAAAGCTCCCAAACTTCCTGAAGAAGTTTTGGGTCAAGCTTGGAAAGGTAAATAATCTTCTCCTGAGTCTCGAGGGCTATTTGCTTCGAGAGAGCTTCTTCTCCAATTTCTTTTTCCAGCTGAAAAGTATTCATGCTGAATTTACTTCCCCCCATACGCTTGGCGGGAGCAGGAGCAGCATCCGATACTTGTGACGGCTCGGATACGATTGATGACGCCTGTAAGTCTGAAGGAGCGGGCGTTTCGATCTCCCCCTCAGCTGCTACTTTTTTCGCTCAGTGGATGACTGAAATTGCGCCAGGTCCAATGCTTGCTGCATGGTACAGAGCTTAATCAAATTCAGCTCAACATGTAGCCTCTGATTCTTGCTATTTTTGAAATTGATATCAGCTCCGGATAATATGTTGAGCGCTGAAACAAGATAGGAGAGGGAACATCTCTTAGTCTGATCCTGATATTTAGCCAGTGCCGTTTCCACCACATCCATAAGCTTTAGCGTCTTGGGATCCTTACAAATAAATAGGCTCCTGATATGCTCGGCCAGTCCGTTGAGGAAATTGTGCGGATCAAATCCCAGAGAAATGACCTCATCAAATAGCAAAAGCATCTCATGAGATTTATTGTTCAGGGATAGCTCTACCGCCTGAAAAAAGTAATCATAGTCCAATGCATTGAGATTGGCCAATACATCTTTATACGTGATATTCCCTCCGGCAAAGCTGACGACTCTATCAAATATGGAAAGTGCATCACGCATCCCTCCATCTGCTTTTTGCGCAATGAGCTGAAGGGCTTCGTCCTCTGCCTGATACCCTTCATTGGTACATACAATCTGAAGCTGCTGTATAATATCCTTTAAGCCCAGGCGATGAAACTCATATACCTGACAGCGGCTCAGTATGGTAGGAAGGATTTTGTTCTTTTCCGTCGTTGCCATGATGAAAATGGCATGCGGAGGCGGCTCTTCCAATGTTTTTAGAAAAGCATTGAAGGCTCCCGTTGATAGCATGTGAACCTCATCAATAATGTAGGTCTTGTATTTACCTGTCTGAGGTGCAAACCTGACCTGATCAACCAATGCCCTTATATCATCAACCGAGTTATTGCTCGCTGCATCAAGCTCATATATATTAAATGACTGCTGCTTTGCAAAGTTTTCACAGGAACTACACTGATTGCATGGCTCCCCCTCATCCGATAGATTCTCACAATTGATTGCTTTGGCAAGGATCCTTGCACAGGTAGTTTTTCCGACGCCTCTGGGTCCACAGAAAAGAAAAGCCTGACCTAACTGCTTTTTCTTGATCGCATTTCGGAGGGTATCGGTAACATGTTCCTGTCCTATGACGGTATCAAATACGGAGGGACGGTATTTCCTGGCTGAAACTGTAAAGCTGCTCATGAAGATTTAGGGGGGACAATGCCATTATTCCAAAAATGGCACCATATTTCAATTGACAAATTTCCGCAAATCGGTAGAAATACTCATTCTTTTCTCGAAGTATTAATATCCGATGTAGCATCTTTGTAATTATTTGAGCACATTAGCAATACCATTATGAGCAAATTTATCAAACGTTTCCTTCTCGGCTTTTTTATACTGATCATTCTGGTCCTGGGCGCCGCTGTAATCCTGCCCATAATTTATAAGCCTAAAATTGTAGCCTTTGCAACGGAAGAGGCCAACAAAAAGCTTAATGCCGATCTGAGCCTCAATAATGATATCGGACTCTCTTTGTTCAAATCGTTTCCGGACTTTACTCTGACCGTAGATCAGCTCAAAATCATCAATAAAGCACCGTTTAAAGGGGATACGCTTGTATATATCAAGCAATTTGAGGCGACCATTGATATCATGTCCGTGATTAAAGGAGAGAAATATCAGGTTAAGATCGTGAGGCTTGATAATCCTGTAATCCGATTGCTGAAGCTCAAATCCGGAGAATATAACTGGAACATCATGAAGCCGGATACAGCGCCTGCTACGGCATCAAAGGATACCGCCTCCAACTTTAAGCTGGCACTCAAGAAGCTTGAGATCAATCATGCAAATATTATCTACCGAGATGACTCCAGCAATACGCTTGCTCAGGTAATAGATATGAGCAACACCCTTTCCGGTGATTTTACTCAAAGTGTATTTGACCTTGCTTCTCAAACCGATATTGCTTCTCTTACTGCTTCATACGGCGGAGTGACGTACCTCAACAGAGTAAAAACCTCAGCTAAGCTGGATCTCAACATTGATCAGAAAAATAGTAAATACACGCTCAAAGAAAATAAGCTAATCCTGAATGCACTCGAGCTGGGCTGGAACGGATCAGTTCAAATGAATCCCGATAGCTCGATGGCACTGGATTTAAGCTTCAAAGCGAATCAAACCGATTTCAAAAATATACTTTCTCTGGTGCCAGTCATTTACCTGAATAATTTCAAGGATTTACAGGCATCCGGACAGTTCGCACTTAATGGCAAAGTCAAGGGGAAATATACTCCTAAGGACCTTCCTGCTTTTGACGTAGCCATGAATATCAGTAATGGAATGTTCAAAAACAACAGCCTGCCTGAAGCTGTAAAAGATGTAAACGTGGACGTTGCTATTTCAAACCCGGGCGGCACTGCCGATGCAACAAAGATTAACATCAGTAAAGCTCATCTGACTATTGCAGGTGATCCGATTGATGCAAGAATGATTGTCACAACTCCGGTATCTGATCCGTATCTGGATGGAATGATAAAAGGGAAAATTATTCTTGAGAAATTCAGAAACATTATCAAACTGGAAGCTGGAACATCATTGGCTGGAACTGTTCAGGCGGATGTGACGCTCAAGGGGAAAGTCTCCTCTACACAGAAAAGCTCGGAGTATCAAAATTTTGACGCTTCCGGAAACATCCAATTCTCCGGAATAGATTACCGTTCAAAATCCCTTCCTGATGCAGTGCAGGTGTCTGGAGCACGACTGGATTTTAGTCCGAAAGAAGTTCGGCTAAGCAATATGAAAATGATGCTTGGCAAAAGCGATATTTCCGGAGAAGGAAGTCTTTACAATATGCTGGGATATCTTTTCAAAAAAGGAGAAACGCTTAAAGGAGATCTCGCCATCAGTTCAAACTATTTTGATACGAATCCATGGCTGCCAAAGGATGATGGGAAAGCTTCATCTACACCAGATCAGAATGCTAAAGGTGGAAATGTTGCTCTTCCGGATCATATAGATTTTAGAATGAAAGGCACATTCAACAGAATGATATACACAAACTATGACATGAAAAATGTTCATGGGATGCTGCATCTTCATGACCAGCGCATTGATTTTGAAAATCTGGGACTGGAAATGCTTGGAGGTGTGTTTTCTGCAAACGGTTATTACTCCGCAATTGATATAAAAAAGCCAGAGGTAGAGTTCAACTTAAAGCTGACAGGAATAAGCATCCCCGAGTCCTACAAAACATTTAACACCATTCAGAAGTTTGCTGGCATTGCCAATTATATCATTGGAAATATGGATGCCACCATCAACCTGAAAACATCTTTGGGAGAGGGCATGATGCCACTCTTCAATTCATTGACTTCTCAGGGACGTCTAAGTATAAATGATGCTGCAATCAAAGATTATCCGGTGCTGAAAATGCTGGCTGAAAAGCTCAAGTATCCAGCGTTGAGCAATTTGAAGCTGAGCAATATTACACCATCCTATGAAATTCATGATGGAAGATTATTTCTAAAAGAGCCTCTGAAGTTTGCCTATCAAAAGGTGTCCGCCGTAATAACAGGTTCCAGCGGATTGGATAAAACACTCGATTTTGTGATGAATATTGATATTCCTTCAGGAGATGTGCAGAATCAGGCACAGAGCGAAGTCAACAATCTTTTGAAAAGCTCCAATTTGACGGTTCCGATTGGGAAATCTGTAAAAGTTACGGCACTCATCGGTGGAACATCGGATAATCCGACTATCAAATTATCGCTTAAAGACTTTGCTGCGAATGCGTTGAATGATTTAAAGAACCAGCTGAAGGCAGAAGCAGACAAAAAGATACAGGAAGCAAAAGCCAGAGCCAATCAGGAAATTGATAAGGCAAAAGTTCAGGCCATGCAGGCAAAGGATAAGGCTCAGGCTGAAGCTCAGGCACGGGTAGATCAGGAGCGCCAGAGAGTAGATCAAGAGCGTCAGCGCCAGGAAGCTGCTCTTAAGCAAAAGACAGAAGAGGAGAAGAATCGTCTGAAAAATGAAGGCAATAAGCGACTTAAGGATATTTTCAAGTAAGCTTATTTCAGGGTAGTAACATTTCCCTGACGGAAATTCTCTGAGCCATCAAATCCCGTATAATCTGCCTGCCAGATATAAACGTTGTTGAATTGGGCATTCCCCCGGTATGTGCCGTCCCAGCCTTGGTGCTTGTTGTAGGTTTCAAATACTTTCTCTCCCCAGCGGTTAAATATCTTGAGATGGAAGTCCTTGACGAAAACCGGAAATACTCCAAACTGATCATTTAATTCATCGGAGTTTGGCGTAAAAGCGTTTGGAGGAGTGATCAGAGGCTTCTGAAATAATTTTATTTCATTGGACACGCTCTGTCCGCTGTATCCGGTTGAGCCTTCTATCCCGACAATTCTGTAATGGAATAATCCCCAGTCAATGTTCAGAGAAGTATCGGTAAAATCAGTGGATTTGCTGCTTCCTACAAATGCAAAGGCACTTCCTGTATCTCTTCTATAAATGTCATAATGGTCCACATTATCTTCCCACGTCTTATACTCATTCCAGTGGAGTGAATTTACATACGGCTGAGCTGATCCTTCCAAAAGAATAGACGTACCGATGTTACCCAAAGGACCAGAGACTCCGCACTGTGTATTGGTTATCAAGCGATATTGATAGGAAGTGGTGTGCACATCAGCGGATGAGTCTCTAAAAACTGTATCCACTGAATTCTTAATCTCTGCGATAAGTGTAAACTGCTCTCGGGTATCATTTTTCTTTCTATACAGAAAGTAACGGCTGAAATCAGGTCGCGGATTTCTAAACCATTTTATTTCAACATCCCGATCATTTATGACGCTCACCTGATGTACATAAACGGCTTTAGGGATTGAATCCTTGTCAGGAATGGAGCATATTCTCCGGGTAGAATCGCCAATTTTCCCGCATACATTTACTCCATAAATGAAATAACAGTAATCAATATGCTGATGATCTATGGCTGAATTATCAGTAAATGATCTGGAATCCTTTGAAGTAAACCTCTTTAAGACCGATTCAGAATTGTCCGGATTGTGTTTGACCAGCACAAATTCCTTAACTGACTTATCCGCTGAAATATCATCCCAAAATATTTTGATCGTATTGGGGTTCAATCGTTTCAGGCAAAATATGCCTGGAAATGGAGGTGGATCAAGTGGTAATATATGTATGATTATTCGCCGTGTAGTAGATCGGGGAATTGGACAGCCATTGTCCCGTGCCGTTACTTCAATAATGGCGGAGTCACCTGATCCGCAATCCGTTTGCCATAATACATGAGCAGAGCCTCTGCTAATCCCGTTATATATACTATAATAGCCCGGCTTCCCGTTTGTCTGCTTGGAATCAAATATGGAGCTTTTAATGCTGATAATCACGGAGTCCCCTGCATCGGCATCAGTTGCTTCGATGTTTAGATTTAATAGATCCGTGGCCGATATGGTTACTGCTGTATCCTTTAAAACGGGAGCAAAATTAGATGAGTTAAGATCAGCCTTGAACAGCGCATTATTGCATCCGCCTTCCAATGGATTATTTGGCCTTTTTCCTTTATTTTTTCGAGACCAGGCACCCTCAGTGGTAGGCATATCGGAAAATCCGCCGCAACCTCCGCAAATAGCCTGATAAACTTTGCCGGTATAGTCAAATCTGCTCGTACCTCCATCAACATGCTCATCCGTTTTAAGTCCACCGAAGTAGGTCGCATAAGTGAGCTTTTCCAGATTTCTGGAAAATACAATAAGATAAAAATCAGAGCCATCCGTTTTAGATTGATAGGCATCGGATGTGATGGGAAGATTTCTTGTAGTTCCGTTATCCAGACTGATATATCGATTTACTTCTCCTCCCCAGCCACTTACGCAGACCCTTCCGCACAAATCCACCAGAAAGGCCGAGGGCGATAAATTGATGAGCTTGTTATCTGCTCCCGTAGCGCCAAAAGTAGTGGAGAGCTTAAGATTCTTAAGATCATTATCGTACACAGCTATGAATTGCTTTCCCTCACTTACTGAGTAAACTTTTCCAGTTACGGGAAAGGATCCGAGTGTCTGACCAGTCGTAAAAATACGACCCGTCTCATCTGTCTGAACAAAATAAGCCTGATCATATTTATCTGTCCCGACATACACATAGTTCATTACACTCTTTCCCTGCGAGTCAAGCTTGGCCAGAAATCCGTCTATACCTCCATGATATTGATTGGTTGCATTAGGCAGGGAAATGCCTCCCTGGGTTCCTCCTGCTATAAATATGTGTCCGAGTCGGTCAATATTTACTCCATAGCCTGCATCCTCGCCACTACCACCGAAATATGTAGAGAAATATACTTTAATAAGAGCATCGTCTATTTTGGTGATACAGGCATCCTGCTTCCCAGAGAGTGAAGTCTGGAAGGCATTAATTATTGGGTAATTAGATGACTGCGTACAGCTTGTAAATATGATATTATTTGTGCTATCCACAATTACTTCACCCCGGAAAGGGTCACCATAGTTTTGGGTAAGCTGTCCGCCACGCGCATGAGCATACGCTCCGCCTCCATTTATTCCATCTTCTCCGGATCCACCAAATAGTCTGGACTTGATTAAGGTACTACCATCCGGTGAGATCTTCGAAAGAAATATGTCATAAGCACCCTGATTTGAGCTTCCATTGAGTCCCGGAAAATTGGTAGAGGATGTTGTACCCAATACAATCAGATCATTATTTTTATCAACCACCATACTATGGGGCTGCTCATTTCCACTTCCTCCCAGATAGCTTGCCCATAGAAGCTGCTTACCATCAGTCGAGTATTTGAGTATTCCCGCATCTATACCGAAATCCTGAGCATCCAATGATTTTCCTCCAGCCCAATTGGTCTGAAAGCCCGCGCCTACACCTGACTTGGCGGGAAAACCTACTGCATATACATGTCCTCCGGAGTCGCCGTTTCCATCCTTGTCGAATGTTGCGGTGAAGCCAAAATTATCAGCCGTGGATCCTGAGAAGGTTGCAAAAATCAATCGGGGATCAATAATGAGATCCTGACTATGATCATAGCCATCAACATCAAATCCTACCTCATTTCCCTTTAGAATATACTTACACTCAATTTCTTTTTTAGTAGCTTGCTGTGCCTGATATGTAAGTGGCGCCTGCTCAATCCATTGGGAAAGATCAGTACGGATATATAGCATACTGTCTTTGATCTCAATAGAATTTTGGCCGGTGTAATCTATCCGTATAGAGGACACTTTTCCACCTTTATGCACGATGATATTATACTTGAGATCATCTTCACCTGGCAGAAGTTCCAGATCAATATGCGGCCAGATCTCTTTTAAAGAAAGCTTCTGCAATGCATTTATTCTACTAAAGCTGCCTCTGGAATTGAAAAAATTATAGATTTCAGCACCGTTTTTTATATTCTCGGAGCTTATTTCAGGCAAATCCGCGTTCCTGAAATTGACCTTCACTATATGTGTTCTGATCCCCGAAATTTCCTTATGATCGTGATAAAAGTCCTGTAAGGCCTTTTTATCGAAGAAATAGTATAACAGTCCGGTCTTCTGGACATATAATATTCCGCCGGGGATATCGGCCCGGGCAATAAAATCACCGTCCCATTGCCCGACATTCGGGATAAGTCGAATAGCAGCGTTTGATTCGGTTTCAATCAAAAGCATGAAAGCCATTAAAACGGCGAAAAAAACAGTCTTAATGGCTTTCATATTTTTTATAATGGAAGTTTAAACGTCTAATAGTCCACCAAGATTTCCGAGGATTGATCCGGACTCCTTGTTGGAATTTCCACCTGCAGGAGATAGCTCCCGAATGAGTTTTGATATCGGCATGGATTGAATCCATACTTTTCCAGTGCCTTTTAGTGTAGCCAGGAATAATCCCTCTCCTCCGAAAACCATGGAGCGTAGATTACCTGCCCTCTGAATATCAAAATCTATGGAATCCTCAAATCCGACCACGCATCCGGTATCGACTCTTAGGGTCTCATTATTCAACTGACGTTCAATAACAGTACCACCCGCGTGAATGAAAGCCATGCCATCACCTTCAAGTTTTTCCATGATGAAGCCCTCGCCGCCAAATACGCCTGCCCCCAGTCTTCTATTAAATGTAATGGATATTTTCGTTCCTAAAGCAGCACAGACAAACGCATCTTTCTGGACAATAAGCCTGTTTCTATATTTTGATAAATCAACTGGAATGATAGTACCAGGGTAGGGTGCTGAAAAGGCAACCTGCTGTTTACCCGATCCGATATTGGTAAAATGAGTGAGGAAGAGTGACTCTCCTGTCAGCATTCTCGATCCGGCTGATACCAGCTTCCCTAATAATCCTTTATTAGGCTCGGAACCATCTCCAAGCTTGGTACGGAAATCTATCCCTTCGGTCATATAAACCATGGATCCTGCCTCGGCAATAATCGTCTCCTGCGGATCAAGTTCAATCTCTACAAGCTGGATATCCTCTCCAATAATTCGGTAATCAACTTCGTGACTGTTCATAAATAAATGTTTCCAGCAAAACTAAACAAAATTGATCAGGCGGCTATTAATTCCTGTGTATCAGACGGTATATCTCCGTTTTTTCTCGGTTCAGCGTCGACCATTCTATTCTTTGACTCATGCTTCCGCATATATTTCAAAGACTTTCTATTTGCTTTATGAGGAATATCAAGCAGTAAAATAAAGCAGTAAATAAGAAATGATCCTGTACGGATCAGTGCTGAAAATAGTTTATCAATAAGCATGGCGTGGCAAATTGTGTTGTTAATTATAAAACTCCGGCAACTGAGTTTTAATTCAGCAAAATGCTATAATCCTGCCTTGATTGTTTCTTTTGGAAAAATTAATATTGACTCACATTTATAAACCTTGTAGGAAACAATCACGTTATGCAACCATGCTGAATAAGCTTTTTATAAAACTATCGATTTTCTGCTTGTTTACAGTAGGGATATCTCATTTTTGTCATGGACAAATAATTGATCCACAAAGTCTTGCGCAGCTTGATATTGCTCAGGCCTTGAACATAGGACTGCAGAACAATTATGGTCTGGTCGTCAGCCAGAACGATGCGCAATTTGCTGCCAATAATTTCACACGGGGAAATGCCGGCGGATTGCCCTCCATTTATTTTACATCTGGCTATACGATTTCGTTTACCAATACGCAGCAGAAGCTGAGCAGTGGAAGTGAAATCAACCGGAAAGGTGCCCGTGCTTCAGCTGCAAATGCTTCACTCGGGGCTTCTTATACCGTATTTCAGGGATTCCGTTTGTATGCAGGCCTCGATAAGCTGAATCAGCTAAAGCTGGCAGGGGAAAACAGCTATAAAAATGCTATTGAAAACACCCTTCAAAAGATACTTCTATCCTATTACGATGTTGCACGTCAGAATCAGATTATTAGAGTATCCCGACAAAATATAGCGCTATTTGAGCTTCGACGTACGCT
>JBBRLW010000013.1:0-13126 GCA_038231115.1 Bacteroidia bacterium | reverse complement strand
CAGTCAAAATGAAAACGCTGAGACTGTAGAAGTCACTAACCAGACTCAAGCCGAAGAACCCACGTCAGAGCTTGCACCAGACAACGCAACTAACGGAGATAACAGCGACACTCCACAGCAAGGGAAAGGTAGAGGAGCGAAAGCTGTTGAGAGGAAAGTTATTCCCGAGCTGCCTAATGCAAGTGGATTAGATAAAAAGGAACTCATCAATTTGGTTCAGGAAGCCGTACATTATCCTGAATCCAAAGACTATAATCAGAAAGTTACATCGGCCAGAATTGAATTCTTCAAAATAGTTGAGGAAACAAATAAAGCTGCTTCAGAAAAATTCAAGGCTGACCCAGCCAATGAGGGTCAGGAATTCCAGCCTGAGCCAGATTCTGACATAAAAGAATTTAATACGGTCTTCAAACATTTCAAATCCAAGCGGAAAGAATACGTTGATGATCAGGAAAAGAAGAAAGAGCTGAATCTCCAGCTTAAAAAGGAGATTGTTGAAAAGCTTAGAGAGATTGTAGAGTCTGATCAGGATCTACAAACTTTTCAGCCCGTGAAGGAGCTACAGGAAGAGTGGAAAAAAATCGGTCCTGTACCTCATGAAGAACAGGAAAAGATATGGAATACCTATCAATTGTTCATAGATAAGTTCTTTGACAAGTTCTCCTTGGCCAGCGAGCTGAAAGATCTTGACCGGAAAAAGAATCTGGAGCAAAAGGAGGCGATAATTTCCAAGATTGAGCATCTTTTGGAGAATGAAAACATCCAGGATGTGATTCGGGTTTTTAGTCAGCTGAAAAATGATTTTCGTGCTATAGGTCCTGCCCCTCGTGATAAAAATGAGGAGCTGTACAATCGCTTCCGTGCTGCGGCTGATAAAATAGTAGAGAAAAGAAATTCCTACTCCGAAGAGATGGCCGGAAAGTATAATCAGAATCTTGAAGCCAAGCTTGAGATCCTGAATACAATGAAGGAAATTGTTGCCGCGGATATCACTACAATTAAGGACTTTCAGGAGAAGGAGCTCCAGCTAAGAAACTGGAAAGAGAAGTGGAAAGCTATTGGTCCTGTTCCTCTGGATAAAAAGGATGGAATTGGTCAGGAGTTCATAGATACAGAAAGGCTGTTCTCTAAAAAGAAGAATGATCTTTTTAAAGACCTCAAGAAGGTCCGTATGGAAAACCATGCGAAGAAAAAAGCCATCACCGATAGATTGCAGGTAATTATAGAAGATGAAAAGCCTGAAACACACCGCAAGGAAGTCATGTCAATGATGGACGATTGGAAATTGATAGGTCCTTCTCCTACAGGCTTACATGAGTCGATCTGGAAGTTCTTTACAGGACAGCGCAATCAGTATTTTGCGAAGCTCGATGAGAAAAATCAGTCGAGATATAAGGAAGTGCAGGAAAATCTGCGCCTGAAAGACGAATTGATAGTACGTGCAGAAGCCATGCTCCAGGCGGAAAGCGTGGACGATGTAGTAAATCATCTGCAGGAATTAAGGTCTGAATGGCGCACCATTGGATTTGTTCCTTTTAAAGAAAAAGAAAGAATTCAGGATAAGTTTTCCAAGACCCTGGATGCCATCTTTAAGAAGTTCAGAGGAATGTCCCGCGAGAACGAAATGTCCAGCTATAAGAATATGGTTGAGAACTGGCAGGGCTCAGGTGGCGGAGGACAAAGAATTGGTAACGAAGAGCGGTATATCAAAAATGATATCAGGAAGCTTGAGAATGAGATATCTACGCTTGAAAACAATATGGAGTTTTTCAAAAATTCCAAGAATGCGGATAGCCTGAAATCGAATTTGGAGCAACAGATTCAGAAACTTCGTAAAAAGATTAATGATTTGAATGATAAAATGAAAATCATTAAAACAGTAGATCAGCCGCAAAAGGATCAGCCCGCTGCAAGCTAATCTACATTGATATTCAAAAAAAGCCCTGTCTGAGTAAGACAGGGCTTTTTTTATATATATCGTCGGATATGTCTGATTTTCAAGGTGAGCTTTCCAATATCAGGATTGAAAATTCCATGCTCTCTGAGCGGGTCAACTCTAACGCGATCAGAAGCATGTAGAATTTCGGAAGGGCTAAGTAGTATTCCCACATGAGATATTTTCTCAGACTCAAACTCGGAAAAAAATACTAAATCGTATACTTTGGACGAGGATAAATCTGGAATTGGCTGACCATTCAATACCTGTTGAGATGCGTCTCTGGGTAAGGGAATACCCATCAGCTTATAAAAAATTTGACTTAATCCGGAACAATCAATCCCATAAATGGAGCGACCTCCCCATAAGTAAGGTGATCCTATATATTGCATAAGTAGTTGAGCTGGATCCAGAGCAGTAAATATCTGATCCTTAATAAAGCTTCCGGGATTCACATAAATATCCTCTCGGAGTATATTATATCTGAACGTAGTGGGGGATAAATGCTGAATTGCAGAGTTTCGTCCTATGGCTTCCTCTGGAGTAATTTCTTCCAGCACTCGTGAAAAAATGTAGCCCTCGTAATCATCATAGCACATTTTGATACGATGCCAGTTGGTATTAGATTCCAGGACTTCAAAGGACTCCCCAAATAATAGCTGACTCACCATCTCAGACGCATGACGTGCTTCAGCGCGTACTGGAATCATGGAGAGTCGGCAAAAAGAATACATTGACTAATTTTGATCCGTATGAAGCATTTCCTGCTTTGCCTTCAACTCAGCTTTGGTTTCCCGATGCTCTGGGTCATCAATACAGCAATCCACCGGACAAACGGCGGCACACTGAGGTTCTTCGTGAAATCCAACGCATTCCGTGCATTTATCAGTAACTATGTAGTACATCTCATCCGTCTTGGGGTTATGTCTCAGCGCCGCGTTAATCTCAACCCCATTTAGCTGAACGGTACCTGAAAGCGCTGTTCCGTCTTCAAAAGCCCATTCTGCGCCTGGCTCATATATGGCATTATTTGGGCACTCTGGCTCGCAGGCACCGCAATTAATGCACTCATCAGTAATCATTATTGCCATTAGAAATATATTTTCAATTTTGCCGCAAAGATACTAATATGACCTCTACTATATTTATGAAAACCCTTCCTGCAAAAACCATATCGGATTTCACTCTCCTTGGTAATACCTTACTTCAGTCCCTGGAAACGGATGAGCTTGCAGAAATCGCTTCTCTTGCCATGAGCCGTAATCCCTGGTTTACGCTGGAAAACATCAAGCTTGCTGTACGGTCAATTGCTACAAAATGGCTGAATGAGGCCTCGATGATCGAGTGGTTATCGAAGTATGAGATTAGAGGTAATCGGGATGCTAAAGTAATAGGCTTAGTCTGTGCGGGAAATATTCCGCTGGTATGCTGGCATGATGTGATGTGTATCCTCGTTAGCGGACATACTGCCCAAATCAAGCTATCCTCAAAGGATGAGGTATTGCCTAATTTCCTGATTAGCAAGTTACGTGAGATTAATAATGACTATGAATCCAAAATCAGTGTAGTTGATAAGCTGGAGAACTTTGATGCTGTAATTGCCACAGGGAGCAATAATACATCAAGGTATTTTGAATATTATTTTTCCAGGTATCCGCATGTAATCCGAAAGAGCCGTACTTCGATTGCCATAATTCAGGACGCAGATAACGATCAGGATTATAGAAATCTCGGGTCAGATATATTCAGCTATTTTGGAATGGGTTGTAGAAATGTTTCCAAAATCTTTATCCCTGAAAATTTTGATCTGAAAAAAGTATTGGATCAGTTTGAAGGATTTGCTGAAGTAGGCTACTTCAATAAATACCATAATAACTATATGTTTCAGAAGAGCATATATCTTTTAAACAAAGTTGATCATCTGGACAATGGCTTTATGCTTTTCAGAAAAGACGATAAGATGGGCTCTCCGACTGGAGTATTATTTTATGAAGAATACACGAGTCTCGAAGCTCTAAAGATCAAGACTATGGAAGAGGCAGATGCTATCCAGTGTATTGCAGGGAATCCTATTAGAGACATCAATACCGTTCCGTTTGGACACACACAGAGTCCTGAGCTCTGGAATTATGCCGATGGGGTTGATACGCTTCAGTTTCTTCTAAGCCTTTGAGGGCTCATCGTAGAAAGCGAAGCTATCACGCAGAATTTTCACAACGGCGTTAGCCATTTTGTTTTCGCAGTCAAGCAAGGGATTCACCTCTGTAATTTCCAGCGCGAGAAAATTAGGCATCCGTGTAAAGGCCTTGATCAGTTTCTTTGCCTGATCCATAGTCAGACCGTTGGGGACCGGAGTACCTGTTCCCATGCTGATGGAGGGATCCAGGCTATCAACATCAAAACTGACATAAAGCGCATCATAGCTGACGAAGTGATTTTTTACCTCTTCAATTACATGATCGATTGATTTCTCTTTTATGAGATCCGGTGCATAATATTTGATGCCCAGCTCATGAACTTTCGCCCATTCTTCTTCCTCCAAATCGCGGATAGCAATATATTGAATATCCTGAGGAGTAATTTTCGGAGTAATACGTGCGAGTCCGGTTGCTTTGATCTGATTCCAGTGTTTGGAGACATCCTTTTTCACAGGTTTGGCATTCTCTGAGTAGGTATCAACTCCAAGCAGAATGGCGACGGGCATCCCATGTACATTCCCTGATGGAGAGGAGTAGGGTGAATGAATATCTCCATGTGCATCAATCCAGATAATACCGATCTTTTTATCGGGTAAAGCCTCTCTGAAACCGGATATAAATCCTGCTGCGTTACTATGATCCCCCGAAAATATGAGCGGATGGTAGCCCTCTCTGATAGTAGCAGCCATCTTTGCACATATTTTTTCGTGCGTCTGAGCTATTATCTTGATATACTTGGCAGACTTATGCTCCGGACTAAACTTATTGAATTTTTTAATTCTAATCTCATCTGAGGGTAAAAGCTCGAAGATATTATAGAAGTGATTCACTGCAGAAATTCGGATAGCATCGGGTCCTAAACTGGCTCCCCGTTTGCCTGCACCCAGTTCCGAGCTACAAATTAAAATTTTTGTTTTACGCATGGGAAAACTTTACATAATTTCGACGCAAATTACAGCCAATCTGATCAAAGGAAAATGAAGAACAAGTATTTCGATCTCATAGATAAGACATTTTACTTTCCTTCATTCGGATTCAATCTTGAAGAAAATAAGCTTACTTTCTACGATATTCCTCTTACACAAGTCATTGAAAAGTATGGCACCCCATTAAAGCTGACCTATCTGCCGAAAATTTCCGAACAGGTTCAGAAAGCGAAGAGAATTTTCAATGATGCTATTCAGAAGAACGATTACAAGGGGAATTATTACTACTGCTACTGTACCAAAAGCTCTCATTTTTCATTTGTACTGGATGAAGTCCTGAAAAATGATGCTCATATTGAGACCTCTTCCGCTTATGACATTGATATTGTCAATAATCTGTATGCGCGGGGACTTATCCAAAAGGATACTTACATAGTTTGTAATGGCTACAAGCAGATTGATTACGTCCGGAAAGTATGCAAGCTCATAGACGACGGGTTTACGAATGTGATTCCGGTACTGGATAATATGGAAGAGCTGAATCTGTTTCTCAAAGAAACAGCTAACGAAATTCAGATAGGAATCCGGATTGCTGCAGAGGAAGAGCCTAATTTCGAGTTTTACACTTCAAGGCTGGGAATCAGATATAGCGATATACTTCCCTTTTATCACCGCAATATTGAGCCTAATCCCCGTTTAAAGCTTAAAATGCTTCACTTTTTTATCAACACAGGCATTAAAGATGATGCATATTATTGGACTGAACTGAATAAGTGTATCAACGTATATGCTGATCTCAAAAAGGTTTGTCCGGAATTAGATTCGTTTGATATTGGCGGTGGATTGCCAGTTCCTAATTCCCTGACTTTTGAGTATGATTACGACTACATGGCCAATGAAATAGTGCAGTCTATCAAAGGCATCTGCGAGGGTAGTGGTGTAGAAACTCCGAATATTTTTACTGAGTTTGGATCTTTTACGGTTGCAGAAAGCGGAGCATCCGTATTTTCAGTCATATCTCAGAAGCAGCAGAATGATGCGGAAAAGTGGTACATGATCGATAGCTCCTTTATCACTACCTTGCCTGATACCTGGGGAATTGGTCAGAGGTTTATTCTTCTGGCCATTAACAATTGGGAGAAGGAATATCAGAGAGTCAATTTAGGCGGTCTCACTTGCGACTCACAGGATTATTATAACTCGGAAGTTCATGTCAATCAGGTGTTTTTACCGAAAGTAGGGCCAGATGAAAAGCAATACATCGGATTCTTTCATACCGGAGCGTATCAGGAGTCATTGGGAGGATATGGTGGAATCCAGCACTGTCTCATTCCAGCTCCCAAGCATATCCTTGTCAGCTTTGACGCAGAAGGTGAGCTTGAGTATAATGAGTTTGCTCCTCAACAAAGTGCGGAAGCAATGCTGAAAATTCTGGGATATTCGGGAAACTAATGTACCTTTGCACTTGCATTTGAATTGTTAATATGACTACTAAGAAAAGCCGACGCGGAATGAATGTACTAATCCGTGTCTTGAAGAGAAAACGTCAGCTGAAAAAAGCATCTCCCAAGTCTTATCAGAGACCTGAATCCATGAATGCAAATACGGAAGAAACAGTGGAAAAAACTCCTTCGCCTCAGGAGTAGTACTTTTCCTACAGTATGATAAACGAGAAAAGCCCGAATATTTTATTCGGGCTTTTCTCGTTTATCATATTCCGGTTTTCTAATTGTATCCTAACACCTGGATAGCGTACTCAATCTGAGCCTCTTCTTCGCGGTTATATTTTTCTTTCAGGGACATTCCAAATAATGAAGCGAATCCCTGCCAGAAAAAGGCTGTAAAGCCGTTTCTATACTCTTTGATGAGTGAGTATGATGTTTTTCCTGTTTCGCGATCAATGAGTTTTATCAGCAGCCTGCCCTGGCGTGGAGTCAGGTCTTTCAGCTTATTCTGAAATTCAGACTTGAGCTTTCGTTCTTCATCTTTGAGATAGTGCCTTCTGTCTTTATGAGATAAATCAGCAATGGCATCATCCATTTCCTTCATTTTTCTTGCGCAGGTTTGCGCATAGGGCATTACGATACTTACGTCTCTAAGTAGCTTCCCAAACTGCTGCTGCCGCATTTTTTCCTCCGCATTCAACTCATGTCCGTACAGAAACTCGTGTAGCGTGAGTACTGGGAAGGTATCGCCGTTCTGGACAATATATGGGAGGAAAACAGGCTTGTTCTGAGCAAAGATCTCGTTGCTGAACAATACGAGTAGTAATATCAAAACTGATCTGTTCACTGCCATGATAGGATGTGAAAAGGGATTCAATATGTATGCCGATGCCTTCAAAAACTTTTACAGGAGATTTAGTTTAATTCCGCCAAATATCTGAAACCCTCGAACCGGATAGAAGTTCCATAGCTCATATTTTTGGTTTAGAATATTTTTAAGGTCGAGGTTTACACTCAGTGTTTTTGAGACCGTGTAAATAGAACTTAGGTTCATATCAAACAGTCCTCCTATGTTTCGCTCTTTGTTTTCCAAATTATACAACGACTTGCCTTGCCGTTTAGAGGCACCATAAAGCTCGAGTCCTATCTTTAGCTTGGACTCAAATGCGTAGGTCCCAGTAATCAACACATCCAGATTGGGTAGCTGATATGGATTCTTGATAACGGGATCTGTCCCTACACTATAGCTATAAAAGTTGATGTGTCCGTTCAATCGGAATGCTTCGTTCAATTCAAGTCCGCCTTCTGCATGGATACGGAAAATGTTGGTAGCTCCCGAGTAAAAATAAGGTACAAAGCGTTTTCTATCTGCTATACTATTCAAGTAGTAATAGAAATTTTTGAATGAGGAATAGTCCAGGTAAGCGAGATAATTGAAACTGCTGTTGACATTCCCTTTTAATCCAAGCTGGACTTTAATCGAATTGCTGGTATTGGCAAGTGGAGGCGTCGAAACTATAGAATTATTCTCCAGAGCAAAAGATTTGAAGGTATTACGTTGTAAACCTCCCGATAACAGTCCAAACGCAGATATGGTATTATCAGACAGCGGATACTCTGCATAAATATCCGGGTACACATGGAAAGATTTCTGACTCTGGACAGGGTCTTCATACGCAGTTTTTAAGCCGGCATATCCGGTGATTCCGTATGCAGAAAAGGCGAAACGGGGATCAAACCGGAAAATAGTCCGGTTGACAGAGTATGATGGAATACTAAATCCTATGATATCCAGTTGAAGATTTGCAGAGGCAATTCCGGCAGAGAAGCTCTGACTTGCTTTCCCAATGATTGAAAACAGATTTTCAGAGGACTTATATCGATCCTGAAAGTTATAGAATTGTAGTCCTGCGGAGGCTTTTATTCCTCCCGTATCGCCGGAAGAGTATGTATATAATCCATTGACATCAAAGTTGCTATAGCTCTGCTTTAGAGCATCGCGTGTATAGCTTTCACTATCATGATTATATCCATAGAAATGGTTTTGCAAAAGGCTATATCTAAGTCCTCCGCTGAAAGCATTTTTCCCAAGGCTTTTTTTGCCCTGTAATCCGATGGTACTTTTCAGAAACTGTCCATTAGTAAGGGGACCGTTTCCGGAGTTTAGTAAGGCATCTGCTGTAATTAGCTGGTCTTTACTCCGTAATGAATTGTAATAGGCTGAAAGAGCAAAGTTTGAGTAATTTCCAATGCCTGCACCAATGTAAAGATGGTTCAGTTCTGATAATAAGGATTTATCAATGCTCAGGGATTTCAACTTAGATTTTACAGGCTTTACCGTAGAAGCTATAGGCTGAGTTTTGTAAGCAACATCAGGTTTTTGCGCAGCGGAGATATTTTCTTTCTCAGGTATGACGTCAATTTTAACGGCATCAGAAATTTTTGGCTTTAGTGTAGAAATGATATCGAAGCTTTCCGCTACGGATTCCCCTGATTTTTTTTCATTAGCCGGTGCATCCTGAGCCGAGACACTTCCTGTACAAGCAGTCAGAGTTATGAAAAGCAAAATGATGGTTTTCAATGTACTATTCCTCATCATTTTGTTTGGCTTTATTTTGTTGAACTTTGGTTTCCAATGCCTTTATCTCGACAAGCTTATCCTGTGCAATTTTTTTGATGTCTTCTCCATCGTAATTGTCAATAATGCTCTGAAGCGTATTCTTCGCTGTAAAATAGTCTCCCCGCTTGGAATATATATCTGCCAGTAATATGAACGCTTTTGCTCGGTAAAATCCGTAGTTAGAATACTGCTCGTTGACTTTGTAGATGAGCTGTTCTGACTCATTATATTTTTCCTGCAGGAAAAGAATTACTGAAGCATTATAAATCGCTTCCGCACCAAACTCCGCCTTATTGACTTTATAGACTTTTTCAAAATAGGCCAGTGCCTGCTCGAATTGCTTGGTCTCCTGGTTGCTCCTTCCAATTAGAAGCTGCGCTTCCGTCTTGCTTTCCTCATCTGCATAAGAAAGATTGATTATTTTGTTGGCAACCGTAATTGTCTGCTGATAATTTCTGAGCTGAAACTGTCCCCGCATCTGCCCCATGAGCGCGAGTAAGATGTTCTGATTTACAGAAGTATAATCCTCCAACTGCTCATATCTTTTTACCGACATATCAAAATTTCCTTCCCTGAAATTGATCAGTGCCGAGGCTTTCAGAGCTTTTTCTAAAAAAGAGTTGGGACTTCGATTGATGACGAAATTATAATCTTCTATGGTCTGTTTGATTTTTTCGGGTGCGGTGCTGCATTCGGCGCGGTAGAAGTGCGCATCAACAGAGTAGTATCCATCTGTAGGGAACTTCTCCAAGTATCGGCTCAGTGATTTATAGGCTGCCTTACAGTCATTGGCTTTAACTGCACTATACGCTGATGCATATAGTAACGAATCTATGGAGCTATTCTTCTGTCCGGCATCCGGCAGGGTTTGAAGAAAGGCCTCAAGTGAATCAGATTCATGATTTTCAATATAGATATTTTCAATCTGTTTGCGGGCATTTTTAGCCTCAGGAGAGAAAGGGAAGAGTTTAATAATTCCTTTGAAATATCCCAAAGCTTTCTGATCCTGCTGCTGATTGTAAAGAATCAGTCCGATATTGAGCAGTGCCGCACGGTAATATGGGTTCTTGGGATAGTCCTTATTCAAGGATTGGTAGGATGCAATAGCTTCATCGGCTTTGTCCTGATTTTTTAGCTCTTCTGCGATAGCAAAGTATGTATCATCGAGATAGGAGGAGTTGGGAAACTGACGTACGAGGTTTCTCAGGGCTGTCAGCTTTTCACCGGATTTTCTTTGAAGGCCGAGTATTATTCCTTTCTGATATAGAGCATAATCTGCCTCAGGGGCGCGGCTGTTAATTACCTGCTGATAAGATCCAAGGGCATCCGAGTAGTTTTTCTGCACAAACTGACAGTCACCACTTCTAAGCTGGGCATCTGTATAGCGGGAAGAACGGGCGTTGCTATTTTCTCCTTTTAGAAATTTCTCAAAGTATGTATTTGCGTAGAAGTAATTTTCTTTTTTGAAGTATGTATAGGCAATATTATAGTTGGCTATATTGAAATATGGTGTTTCCTGAGATTCAGATATGTAAAGAAAACTTTTGTAATCGTTCTGTGCTTCTTCATAGTTGGAATTCCTGTAGGCGAGCTCACCCAGCCAGAAGTTGGACAAGGCTTTGATTTTCCGATCTCCTGCTGCGGCAAGGCTTTTTTCAAGATACTTCTTTGACTGGATGTAATCCTTTGCCTTGAAAAGCTCCAGTGCGTAGGCGTACAGGACTTTCTGATAGGCATTCTGCAGCTTATCCGATTTATTTTCAATAGTTTCCAGTACATCCAAAGCATCCTTCGGATTATTTGCTCTTACAAGAATATTACTCAATGCTTCTTTCACCTCATTGGATGATTTAGATCCAGGAAATTCTTTGAGTAATTGCTTGTAGCTCTCGATGGCCTCTTTTTCGAAATTCAACTCATAGCTAAGGGCTGCATAATTATATAACGACTTTTCCCTGATTGACTTATCGAACTTGAGATGTGAGGCATAATCGTAAGATGTACGCGCTTTCTGTTGCTCGCCTGTCTTCAGATAAGATCCTGCAAGGTGATAGGCTACGTTCTGCCCCAAACTATCTTCTTTGATTTCGATTTGCGAAAGGATGGCAATGGCCTCGACAAATTTTTCTGATTGATATAAAAGGAATCCATACTGGTAAAGCTGACCGGATTTCATTTCTCCACCTTTTCGGATGTAAGCCTGGTAGTTTTCTAATGATGACTTATAGTCTTTTTTATAGAAATAAGCTTCAGCTACGGTAAGCTGAATGTCCTGTGCCTTTTCCGTACTGGAGTCTTTTAGCGCTTCAGTTCCCTCAGCAATAGCCTTGTCATAGTTGCCCTGTAGCAAATGTATTTGAGCTATATACACCGGAATAATTGTCCTGAAGCGTTTTTCATTCTTGATTTTTTCAAATTCTTTAAGCGCATCGGTATATTTCCCCTGATCGTAAGATATGTATCCGTAATAATACGAAGCGAGCGTACCATTTTCTCCGCCTGCATCTTTGATAGAACTCAGTGTTTCTTTGGCGGCATCCGGTTTTCCCGTTTTAAACTGAGAATAACCTTTCATAAAAGTCATTTCTCCTCTATCCGAGCTATTTAGCGCATAGCCATCAATGGACTCAAACGCGGATACAGCATTCGTATATTGTTTTTGCCTGAAGTATAATTTCCCGGAATAGAATCGGGCATCATTGGCTTTGGAATGAGTAGGATATTCCTTGATAAAATCATTGAGATATTCAAGGGCGTCGGCCTGGAATAGCTCAAAATGCGAAACAGCAATCATGTACCGAGCACGGGCGCGCTGATCCTCATTTTGTGGATTGGAATTTAGGAAAGCACTTAGCTGGTCAATTGAAGACCCGTAATGACGGGATTCAAATAGCTCCTCTCCGATACGAAAGTATCGGTAGCTGTTTAAATCAAACTGAGTTTGTTGCGCATACGCTGGAAAGTTTAATCCACTAAATATGAGTAGCGCAAGGAGAAACAGGCGAAGCTGTTTATTCATGATATTTATAAAACGAAATGAGTAAGGCTAAATTTTGACCTACTCAAATTATCAGGAAAATTAGAACCAAAATAAAGTATATCAGTAGCTTGTGGATAAAAACCTTTTGTGCATGAATATCTCATAGTTGTGCACAATAATAGCATTTTGGGATGAGATGATCCTTCCATAAATCTAAATTTGCGGATCAATAATTAGATGAGCTACGAAAAGAGAGGAGTATCGGCAGGAAAGAAAGACGTTCACGCTGCCATAAAAAATCTGGATAAAGGCCTGTTTCCAAACGCCTTCTGCAAAATCATTCCTGATATTGCCGGCGGTGATGAAGCATTTTGTAATATCATGCACGCGGATACCGCGGGCACTAAAACTTCATTAGCGTATCTCTACTGGAGAGAGACCGGAGATATATCGGTATGGAAAGGAATTTCTCAGGATGCCATAGTAATGAATATAGATGATATGGCCTGTGCAGGTGCTACTTCAGGCATCCTGCTTTCTTCTACGATTGGGCGGAATAAGCATCTGATACCGGGAGATGTTCTCAAAGCTCTTATTGACGGGACATCGGAGTTTGTTGAGCGCATGCATGAACTGGGATGTGATATACATCTAACTGGTGGAGAAACAGCAGATGTTGGAGATATTGTACGGACGGCGGATGTGGGTTTCACAGCATTTGCACGGATGCGCAGGGAAAGAGTCCAGGAAATCAGACTTCAGGAAAATTCCGTGATTGTAGGCTTTGCATCGTATGGGCAATCCAGCTACGAAAATGAATATAACTCTGGAATAGGCAGCAATGGTCTGACCTTCGGCCGTCATGAGATGCTACACAAGGACTATCTCAAAAAGTATCCGGAAAGCTTTGATCCCAATACGGATGAGCAGTATGTGTACTCAGGGTCACATCATCTCTCGGATATTGATCAGGAAACGGGATTGAGTGTAGGTAAATTGCTTTTATCCCCTACACGTACAT
>JBBRLW010000012.1:0-13156 GCA_038231115.1 Bacteroidia bacterium | reverse complement strand
GTTCAGCACAGTGTTGACAAAAATGCTTTGCTTTATGACTTCCAAGACTCATCAGCTGAGCAGAAGCATAACAGATTATCGCGCACTCCATATCAAGTTGAATACAAGTGGCCATCATTTTGACATCTTCTTCCTTCAGGCAGGAAGATGCGCAATGATTACAGATAATCGCACAACGCATACATGCGTCTATGCAGTTTTTAAATTCAGGATATCCCATATAATAATTAATAAAAATCAGTGTTTACCGGATTTCAGCCAGCTTTGCATTTGAGCAATCTCCATGTTCTGGTCATCAATCATCATCTGAGCCATATTTTTTAGGAATGTACTGCGTCCGTATAGCTTTTCGGATTTTGCCATATCTACTGCACTCTGATGATGCGGAATCATTAGGTGAACAAAATCGTGATCAGACTGTCCTTTAAGCGTTTGGGCGTCCGCCTGAACACTCATGCGTTTCATTTGCTTATCCAGGGAGTCCATCATCGCCATATTCATCATGCCAACTTTTGATGCTTTTACAAAACTGTCAAGCTGTGCAATTTCTTTCATCTGGGCATTCTTCATCCCCTGAGCCATTGACTTTATAGCTGCATCCGTGCCGTTTGTTATTTCATAATCCGACATCTCTACTGCTCCCTGATGATGTAATTTCATCATGGCGGCAAAATCAATATCCGGATCCATCGTCATGTTCATATTAGCCATGTCGCTATCCATTTTGTGCATCATAATCATCAGAGGACTTTTATGATTATTGTACGGAGCCGTAGTACTAGTTGTTGCAGTAGTACTTGTGGTTGCCGTAGTACTTGTGGTTGCCGTAGTACCCGTGGTAGTGGTAGTAGGAACCACATCATTTTTCTTTTTACATGCTGAAAAAATCAGCAGCCCTGCAAAGGCCATATACGTTATTGACTTAATCATTTCCCAAAGCTACATGATTATAATGGTTTATCTGCCAGAAATAAAATTCTGTTAACTATTTATCCGCTACCATTATATGCCTATTGGACTGATTTATGTTCCAGAGGAATGCTATGCTGGAAATACACCTACACATCAAAAACATGGTATGCAATCGCTGTATCCGGGTTGTAAAGGAAAGCTTAGAGAAAATTGGACTGGAAATCCGGGACATCGATCTTGGACATGCTGTTATTTCAGGAGAGTTCGTCGATAAGAATCTGATTAGGAATGTCCTCCTTGAGGCTGGCTTTGAGCTGATTGAGGATAAAAAGCACCAGCTTGTGGATCAGGTTAAATCCATCATAATTGACCTGATCCAGCGCCAGAGCCTCGAAAACATGCAGCAGAGTTACTCTGAGTATATTTCGGCAAGGATGCAAAAGGATTATCATCAGTTAAGCAGCCTGTTTTCCAGCTATGAAAATACAACTATTGAAAAATTCATTATTCTTCAAAAGATCGAAAAAGTAAAAGAACTCTTAGTATATGATGAACTTAGTCTTAAAGAAATAGCTTTCCTTCTGGGATATAGCAGCACGGGACATATTTCCCGTCAATTCAAGCAGATTACCGGATTCACTCCTACCGGGTTTAAAGCTCTCAAATTTCATCACCGCAAATCATTGGATAGTGTGATCTAAGGCGCTATCTGATTATGCAATACTTTATCCGAAAGATGTAACAGTTTCGGCGCTGTTATGGCGGAGCTTTGTATCCGTCTATTATCCCATAATTTAATGATACATACCTATAAAGTTTCCGGAATGACCTGCACCGGCTGTCAGGCAAAGGTTCAGGAACTCCTGTCCCAGATCCCGGGCGTACAATCCGTAAGCGTTGACTTGGCTAAAGCTGCGGCGGATATTGAAATGAAGGAGCATATTTCTACGCAGACTTTCAGGAATATGCTGGCAGCGTATCCCAAATATCAGATCACGGAATCGGAAGTATCCATGCCCGTAGCCGCCGCGCCTGCGGAAGTTCCTGTATCATGGATAGCTACCTATAAGCCGATTCTGCTCATCTTCGGATATATCCTGACAGTTGCTCTTATTGCAGGCTATCATCAGGGGCATATCAGGCTTTTGGAAATGATGCGCATCTTCATGGGCGGATTCTTCCTGACTTTTTCCTTCTTCAAACTGCTGAACATCAAAGGATTTGCAGAAAGCTATGCGATGTACGATGTCCTGGCCATGCGCTGGAAAGCCTGGGGATACATTTATGCCCTGCTTGAGCTGGCACTCGGACTGGCCTTCATCACTGAATTCAGACCGCTAATGACTAATATCGTAACGCTGATGGTGATGAGCCTGAGCATTATCGGCGTATTGCAAAGCGTACTGAGCCACCGGAAAATCCAGTGTGCCTGCCTCGGCGCGGTGTTCAATCTTCCGATGAGCACGGTAACCATCATCGAGGATGGCCTGATGATCGCCATGAGCGGGATCATGATTGCAGGAATGATATAAATTCAATTGTTGTTTAACCTGTATCATACATCATGAGAATATATATAATCTTCGTAATTAGCATATTCCTTTTGCATACTCCGGCATTTAGTCAGCAGAAAGGCTCCGGGCAAAAAATGGAAGGAATGGACATGAATATGGATATGAGCACGCCCATGAAAAAAGCGGTTCCGAAAAAGCTGCACAGGCCAGCGAAGCAATTAAAGAAACCGGCTTCAAATCCCGATCTCAAGCAAATTATCAGGGACTCAGTTATGGAACCGGCTCCGATGGATTCATCCGGAGATGTAGAGAAGAGTATGAAGATGAGCCCGGACATGAAGATGAGTATGGATACTTCCGTATCCATGAGCAATGATTCCTCTTCCGGTATGCATAATATGCAGATGATGAACATGCGTAATGATTTTTCCCTGCATCTGCCGATGAGTCGTAATGGTTCAGGGACAAGCTGGCATCCGGATAATTCTCCCATGTACATGTATATGTTTGTGCCCGGAGGCTGGAATATCATGCTCCACTATGGCATATTCCTGAGATACGCAGAAGTGAATCTCAACAATAGAGGCAAAGAAGGCCACGACCGTCAGTTTTCAGCTCCTAACTGGGGAATGATTGCAGCAAATCATAAAATCGGGAAAAGAGGACTGTTTCTGGCGCGTGCGATGGTTTCCCTGGATGCGTTTACAGTGGGCGGAAACGGTTATCCGCATTTATTCCAGACCGGAGAGTCATGGAAGGGACAGCCACTGGTAAACAGACAACATCCGCACGATATTTTTAGCGAGCTTGCTCTCGGTTATAGCTATGCTGCAACCCAAGATATTGACCTATATGGATATGCAGGAATCCCGGGAGAGCCTGCTCTCGGACCGCCGGCATTCATGCACCGCCCTTCCGCCCTTAATATACCGGAAGCGCCCATATCCCACCACTGGCAGGATGGAACACACATTACCTTCGGAGTAGCTACACTGGGATTCCGTTACAAAAATATGAAGCTGGAAGGCTCCAGCTTCACCGGACGCGAACCCGGGGAAAACCGCTACAATATTGACCGTCCCCGCTTTGATTCATACGCCTTCCGGTTTTCAGTAAATCCGTCAAAATCAATGGCACTATCAGCTTCTTATGGATATGTTCGTAGTCCGGAAGAATTGGAAGAGCGTGTCAGCATAAAGCGATTTAACGTCTCCGCACTCCATACGATCAATTTCCCGATGAATAAAACACTGTCCTCTACCTTTGTCTGGGGACTGAACAGGTACAGCGCTCCGGATGAGTCCAGCTATGGATCTCATTCATTTTTGTTTGAGTCCAACCTTCAGACCCCAAAATATTCTTTTTTCACACGCATTGAAGTAATTCAGAAATCATTTGCAGAACTTCATCTGACCCAATATAGTCCACAAGGGATACCATTGCTTAACCCGAATCAGAATAATCTGATTAATGCCATCTCATTGGGTGCATCCCGATACATTAGCAAAAACAGATATTTCTGGGCAGATCTGGGAATTATGGGATACTATTACGGCATAAACTCTGATTTAAAGGCCTATTATGGCGCGACTCCGGTTTCTGCAGAAGTATTCCTGCGCATTATCCCACCCCGTATGTCCATGAGCCAGATGAGTATGGGAAATATGAAGATGTAATCAGCAGGCGCTATGTCTTTCCGATTCCCTCACGATTTTTGCATAACTTACGGATTCATGGGACTCCGCCGATATATTGCCCTCCTGGGAACGATGCTGCTATGCGGCAGCATGAGTCTTTGGGGAGGCGTCAAGTTTATTCCCAATACCGGACAGTGGCGCAATCCTTCTCTGTATAAAGCACAGATCAGTTCCGGAGAGCTATATGTTCTGCCCGGGGAGCTACGCTATCAGCTGTATGACGGGGCGCGGCTCTGGGAGCGGCATCACCTGCATAATCATGATACGGCACTGCGGATGCACAATGTTTTTATCCGCTTTACGGGTGCGGATACCTCGGCGCGGATCACTACTGAAAAGCCTTCCCCGGAGTTTTATAATTACTTCCTCGGGAATGATCCCACACGGTTCCGCAATGGCATCCATGCCGTCAATGGACTGAGATGGGCGGATATATATCCCCATACGGAGCTACATCTGGAGGCTCAGGACGATGCCATCAAATATACCTGGACGCTTGCCGCCGGTGCGGATCCCAAAAATATTGCCATGCACATCCTTGGGGCAGAAGGCATTGAAATCAGTCAGAACGGAAATCTACGCATTCATACCAGCCTTTCCACTATAGAAGAGCAGCATCCTTATGCCTATCAGATTCTTGACGGAAGGCAGCGGGAAGTAGGCTGTCAGTTCAAATACAGCCGCGAGGATAGCACCGTCCGATTTTCTTTCCCCGATGGCTACGATGAATCAAAGCCACTGATTATTGATCCTACGGTCATATTTGCGACCTTTTCAGGCTCCAAAGCGGATAATTTCGGCTTTACCGGCACATACGACTCTCTGGGCACAGGCTACTCCGGAGGTACGGTCTATGATTTCGGCTTTCCAGTTACAGCGGGTGCTTTACAGAAGACTTTCCAGGGAGGTATCAAGCGCGATGATTTCGAAAATATTGCCCGCGACGCCGGATTCCTCAAATACTCTCCGGATGGTTCCAAGCTCCTGTATGCTACCTACCTCGGTGGAAAGGATAACGAGCAGCCGCACTCGATGGTCGTAGATGGGAAAAACAATCTTCTCATATTTGGTACGACCTACTCGAAAGATTTTCCGGTGACCAAAGGTGCTTACGACACCAAATACGATGATTCCTGCGATATATTCATTGTCCGATTTTCCGGAGACAGCTCGAAGCTATTGGCCGGAACATATATCGGCGGAACTTCTGCCGATGGACTCAACGGGATCATCTGCGATACCTGCTTCTACAATAATTCTCCGCTGGCCTATAATTACGGAGATCATGTGCGTGGCGAGATCATTTCCGATGCTGCTTCCAATGTATATGTAGCCACGAGCACGGCCTCAAAGAACTTCCCGGGAACTTCTACCGGAGCGCAATCCAAATACGGCGGTGGCCCGCAGGATGGTATCGTTTTCAAAATGAATGAAGGACTGACCAAGCTGATCTGGTCCAGCTATGCCGGCGGAAAGGACTGGGATGCGGCCTACGCCATTCAGCGCGATACAGGCGGAAATCTGTTTATCACCGGAGGTACGCAATCAGACTATTTCTTTCCGGATACCAGTACATATCAGCACAGCCATATCGGATCCAAACCCGATGCCTGGGTGGCGGGTATCAAATCCGATGGAAGCAGCTTTCTGAACTCGACCTATATAGGCACCAAAGGCTACGAGCAGGGATTTTTTGTCCAGATCGATCAATCCAATAATATCTATATTTTTGGCCAGACGGATACTCCGGCGGCCTTCCCGCTGAAGAATGTCCGGTATTATAACAAGCTCTCCGGACAGTTTATTACCAAGTTCAACCACAATCTGGATACCCTGATTTTCTCCGGAATGTTTGGCGGCGGTACCGCCAGATGTGACCTATCTCCCTCGGCTTTTCTCGTGGATAACTGCGGCAAAATATATGTTTCCGGATGGGGCGGCGACGTGAATAGTCCGGTATTTGGCGGACATGGCGGGAATGTACGCTACTTTCCGGTGACAAAAGATGCTTTTCAGAAAAATACCGACGGCTCCGATTTCTGGGTCGCCGTTTTTGCGCGTGATATGGATACGCTGCTATATTCCTCTTTTTTTGGTGGAACCAAAGGCTCTGAGGAACACGTGGACGGTGGAACGTCCCGATTTGACAAGCGCGGCGTAATTTATCAGTCGGTTTGTGGAGGCTGTGGCGGCTATTCCGATTTTCCTACAACGGTTAATGCCTGGTCACGTACCAATAAGGCACACCGTCCGCCGCCGCGCACCTCTGATGGCGGATGCAATAACCTCCTGTTCAAAGTCAATCTGGATATTCCGGATATGTTTGCCGAGTTTGATGCACCCCATCAGGGATGTTATCCCTATACGGTTCAGTTTGTAAACCGGAGCTATATGGCCAAATCCTATTTCTGGGACTTTGGCGATGGCAGTACCTCCACGGCTTCCAGTCCAAAGCATACTTTTACTACGCCCGGCATCTATAATGTGAAGCTCGTGGGCTACAATATATACTCCTGTGCCGGAACGGATACCGTTGTCCATCCGATTAATGCGTATGATAAGGCCGACGCCCGATTCAAATACACCATCGATACCTGTGCATCGAGCGTTCACTTCGATAACAGCTCTACGCTCGCTGAAAAATTCCACTGGTTCTTCGGAGATTCTACGCGCTCGGAGCAAATCAACCCCATCCACCGCTATCCCAAAACAGGGACTTTCACTCCGGTGCTTATTGTGGACTCCGGTACCAAATGCGCCGATACTTTTTCCACCAGCATCAGTATCCGAACCTCTTCCTTCAATTTCAGCATTGATAGCTGTACGCTGAAAGTGAAGATCAGCGGACTATCCATTACGGATTCCAATCTGACCTGGATATTTGACTCCACTGAAATTTTTGACACCTATCCGGACTTTACTTTTCTCCGCCGTGGAAACCATACCATCCGGCTGATTGTGCGCAATACCAATCCCTGCGATACCATCACCAAAAACATCTTCATTCCGGAGCGGAAAGCACCTCAGCTGCTGACCTCCATTGATAGCTGTGCCCGTATCCTGAGTATTGATCAGATGCTACCTGCCGATAGCCAGGCTGTATATCTCTTCAACGGAAAATCATATTCAGGGAAGCTGCCGCTAAAAATTCCGATTCCGGATACTATGCTGCGACTGGTATTGCGCTTCGTCACCGGAATTAACACACCCTGTCAGGATACGTTTCTGCGCAGCTTTAGCCTGAAAGCGCGTATCAAAACCTCTTTTTCAGCCATTAACGATCCATGTACGCAGCGCTTTTTCTTCAAAGTACTGAGTCCGGCCACGACAAAAAATATCCGCTGGAGCTTCGGAGATGGCTCCGGAGATTCGGTGCGCAACGTGACGCATACCTACTCAGAAGATACCCTGCACTCCGTACGTCTAATTGTTAATGCCGGACTCAAATGTGCCGATACAGCCCGTCAGGACATTCAGGCGCTGAGCCGTCCGCTGGCGAAGTTTTCCCTCGAGGCAGATCCCTGCAACGGACTCGTTACCTATACCAATCTCAGCAAAGGAAGCCACTTCGGTTATATCTGGACCTTTGGCGATGGCAGCTCCACCGCACAGAAATCCCCTACGCATGTATTTAGCCGTACCGGACGTTTTGTTAGCCGGCTTATAGTGGATCCGAAGACCAATTGTGCGGATACTTTTGAGCTTTCCTTACAGGCCAATGTTTTCATAGCAGACTCCATTATCCTCCCCAATATCATTTCTCCCAACGGAGATGGCCTGAATGACTGCTTCCGCGTGGCAGGACCTCTGGCGGAGTGCCTGGACTACGAATTGCTGATCTTCAACCGATGGGGACAGGAGTTATATCATCATACCGGGACAAAGCATGAATGGTGCGGATTGACCCCCGGCGGAAACGAAGCACCGGCAGGGACATATTTTTATATATTACGCTCCACTTCTTACATCAAGATTAGGGAAGGCACTATTACGGTAGTCAGATAGACGTTATATTTCCGTAATATTGTTATACAACAACCTAATAGCGTTATTTTATTAACGCTGTTTATTTACTAATCATCGTTTAATATCTCTTTGTTATGGGTATATCAGAACGAAAAGTAAGAGAAAGAGAGGAGATGCGGGAACGCATCCTAAAAGTGGCAGCTGATCTGTTTATCAGAGAGGGATATGAGCGTACCACCATCAGGGCACTGGCTGACCGTATAGAGTACTCACCTGCAACGATCTATATCTATTTCAAGGACAAGGACGAAATTTTCCAGAGCCTTTTTGAGGAAGGATTTACACGCCTCACCGAGGTCATTTTAGAAGCAGGCCAGATAGCTGATCCCTTGGACAGCCTGAAAGAGATGGTTAGAGCACACGTCAAATTCGCAAAGACGTATCCCGAGTTTTATGACCTGATGTTCATTATGCGTATCAGCACGCCTATCTTCAATACTGATTTAGATCCGGACTCTTTCAGCGGAAAGTGTATCGGGCATTTTATAGGCAAAATCAAGGAATGCAGCGCAGCAGGACTATTGCGCATTCAAGATCCGACCATCGCTGCCATAGAGATATGGTCTTTTTTCCATGGATTGTGCGCACTGCACATCCGGGGAAGACTTGGAGTGCTTCATCAGTCCGAAACAGTACTGGAAGGGCTAATGAATGAGGGGCTTGAGAGCTATCTGCTGACGATTGGTACTTAGGAGCCTGTCTAAGGCGGAGTATCATTCTCCTTGCAGGGCTTGCATTTGTGGGACTATCTTTGAATGATCAAATCAGATTCCGATACTATCTGCCATGAATAGATCACTAAAGCTCTGGATATATACCCTGCTGACTCCCCTGCTGCTCTGGCTGGCCTGGTCACCCAGACCCTTCGGTATCCTGATGCTCGTTGCCTTTATTCCCCTGCTTTATGTTGAGGATAAAATTTCCAGACGCTATGCTCATCCCCGCAAACGGGTCCTGCTGCATGGATTCATAGCTTTTTTAGTCTGGAACATCCTCTGCACCTGGTGGATCTGGTATGCCTCGGAAGGCGGAGCCATTGCGGCGATTATCCTCAACTCGCTGCTGATGCTGATTCCCTGGAGCTTTTTCCATTATATCAAGCGCAAAATTTCCCGACCGGCGGGTTACATGGCACTCATCCTCGGGTGGATGGCCTTTGAGCTGTTCCACCTCAACTGGCAGGGAACCTGGCCCTGGCTAAACATCGGAAACAGCCTCGCTGCGCTTCCCTGGCTTGTACAGTGGTATGAGATCACCGGAACGATGGGCGGAACATTCTGGATCCTGTCGGTTAATATATTGATATTCGATGCCTTTCTGCTCCGCTCGGAGCGGCATCTCACCCGCAGGAAGGAAAACAGGGTCAGCCTGCTTGTCGTTGCCCTGCTTGGACCTATCGCCGGATCTCTCCTCATGTATGCGGGTACCCATGCGCGCCTGAGCCATGTGCCTCCACAGAAGTTCAACGCTGTTATTGTCCAGCCGAACATCGAGCCGTATGAGGAGAAATTCAGCCAGCCTGTGGAGGATCAGATGAAGAAAATGATTGCCCTCTCGGACTCCGGTGCCGATGCTCAGACCAAAATGATCATCTGGCCGGAGACCTCTATTGTCCAGGATATGGACGAGGAACATATCCCGACCTATAACAGCTATCGGATGCTATCTACCTATCTCAAGCGGCATCCGGATATGGTCTGCATCAGCGGAATTAATTCTTTCGCCATCTATCCGAGCCTGGAGAAGGCTTCCGAGACGGTCCGGATAGATTCCGTACAGACTGGTAACAAGCCTGACGGCAATCCGCTTTTTGGCGTAAAATACTATGACCTCTTCAATACAGCCATGATCCTCAATGCGCGGGATAGCTTCGGACTGTATCACAAGTCCCGACTGGTACCCGGCGTGGAAAAAATGCCTTATCCGAAAGCGCTCGGATTCCTGAAATATCTCGCCATAGATATGGGCGGATCTTTGGGCAGCGTAGGCTCTCAGGCAGAAAGCGAGGTATTTGATGTCTCTGATTCTATCCGTGCCGCGCCCGTAATCTGCTATGAGTCCATTTTCGGTGAATATGTGGCCAGCTTTGTGGATCGGGGTGCAAATATCATTACGATCATCACCAATGACGGCTGGTGGAAAAATACGGATGGCCACCGTCAGCACCTCGATTATGCGCGCCTCAGAGCCATAGAGACCCGCTGCATGGTGCTGAGATCGGCCAATACCGGAATCAGTGCCGTCATCAATCCCCTCGGGGAAGTTTTGAAGCGCCGAGACTGGGATCAGGCCACCATCATCAAGACGCCCTTTATCCTCAATAACCGCAAGACCATCTATGTACAGTTTGGAGATTATCTGGGACGTATTGCTGCCGGCCTATGCCTCCTGCTCTGGATATGGAGCTTTATAAAGAAGAAAAAAAGATCGGAAGCCATTCCGGAAACAGTATTGCAGCCTGAAGAAAATATCTGATATGATGAGATTGCAGGAACTGTTAAATGAGATAGATGCGCTCCAGGCAGCTATTGACCAGCACGGCAAATTAGACGATGACGTCCTGAAGAAGGTCAGATACAAACTGCGGCTGGAATGGTACGCTGAAGACTGAGACAATAAATCACATCAAAAGTCTTAGTCCACCACTCCCTGATGATTCACCGCCGGCCTCATAAGCTGTAAGCCAATAGAGACATTACCTAATCTGCCCTACCTTTGCAGCCATGAAACTGGTATCCTTTCAAACCTCCGAGAACCGTGACAAAATTGCCATTCTCAACGGGGACAAAATCTATCCGATTTTTGAGCTGAATCCGATGCTGCCGGATAATATGGCCGATTTCCTCAAGGCCGGAGAAGATGCCATGGAAATGGCGATGACCTTCAGCGAGCGTATCCGCCAGAATCCGGAGAAATTCAATGGATACCTGCGCATCAAAATGGATATTCTGGCGCCGGTTCCGTATCCTACTTCCTGCAGGGATGGCTATGCATTCCGCCAGCATGTCGCGACCGCCCGCAGAAATCGCGGCGTGGAGATGATTGAGGAATTTGATCAGTACCCGATTTTCTATTTCACCAATCATAATTCGATCATCGGCCCGGGCGAGCTGAGCTGTATGCCGGATCATTTCCAGAAGCTGGATTTTGAGCTGGAAGCGGCAATCGTTATCGGAAAGCAGGGACGTAATATCCATGCATCAGAAGCGGACAGCTACATCGCCGGATATATGATTATGAACGACTTTTCCGCGCGCGTCCTGCAAATGGAAGAGATGAAGCTCAATCTGGGTCCGGCCAAAGGAAAGGATTTTGCAACGGCCATTGGTCCGGTGCTCGTTACACCGGATGAGCTGGTGCAGTACCTGGTTCCAACCAAAGAAGGACATACCGGAGCGCAGTACAACCTCGAAATGAAGGCGTATGTCAACAAAAAAGAGGTATCACACGGTAATATGGGACAAATGGACTGGACATTCGCAGAGATCATTGAGCGCGCTTCCTATGGCGTTGATCTATATCCCGGGGATGTGATCGGCTCGGGAACAGTCGGTACGGGATGCTTCCTGGAACTAAACGGATCAGGCTTGCTGGCGGATAAAGCGTATCAGCCGCAGTGGCTCAATGCCGGAGATGAGATTGAACTGACCATCACCGGATTGGGATCGCTCAAGCACAAGATTGTCGCCGAGGACACGGATTTCTCTATCCTGGCATTAGTCAAAAAATAGCCCCTGTTTCTTACGTATCTTCTCTGAAGATCAGCTTCTTCTGCTCCAGATCAATGACGGCTTTGCGGCTGATCAATGTGTCCATGCCCAGGATACCACACACATCCGGCATTCCAAGCTCCTCATATTTCATACGGAGCGTAGATAAGTCAATGACGCCCAGCTCCGTATCTATAATGATCAGCTGGTCCGTTAGTCTTAGCTGCGGAAGAACGACGAGGTAATTCTCGATGTTATTCCCGCCGAGTCCGGTGGCTCCGTTGTCATTTGACGTAAGCACGAGATCAGGGAAATGCTCCCTCAAAAATTGCAGATCAAGCGTAGTTCGCGATGCACCGGTATCCAGAAGCATGGCGGAGTAATAGCTGCCGATCCGCACATTGACAATCGGATGCAGACCATAATCGCCCAAAGACAGGATCTGAATAGGAATCTCGTGGAGCATGATGCCACAAATTTAGGCAATATCGCTAAGCCAGTCCGCGCTGAAGAACAACGGCCTTCCTGCGACTCACCGGCAGACGTGTACCGCCAGTCAGCTCTGCATAACGCTCGTCGTGATTGAGCGCCAGTCCGCGTATATTGCTCATTCCAACCAGATACTTGTGGTGGATACGGCAGAAGATGCCTTCCTCAAACTGCGCAGCGAATTTGCGCAGGTGCAGGCAGATCATCATAATGCGGGAATCCTTCAGGTGCAGGACGGTATAGGCTCCCTGAGCCTCGCAATACAGGATGCTGTCTAATTGCAGCTCGCGGGTATGGTTCCGCTCGCGGATGTATAAAATCTGATCTTTGTAAAACATAGCTTTGGCGTTAATATTTTGATGATGCTAATATACGTCGCCTCTATACGAAACGGTACTGAAGGCGCCTGGAGGCCGATTTTGCCCCTCCGATAGATTACGATTGCTGTACGCGAAGCCCTGCCTTGAAACAGACTTCCCTGCCCTATTTTAGAATCCTGCGCTCTTAAAGCCTGAAATAAGATCTGATAAGTGGTAAAATTTGTCAGCGCATCGCGTACGTTTGTTCATCCATACTCGGGTAAAAAGCACAAAAAGGGTTTCGGCTGTAAAATTGTTTAGACCGTATATAATCAGGAAAATTATTCATAGTGGAGCTATATCATCAAAAAGATCATAAGGCATTACCAATCGATAAAAAGATTGAGCGGATCAACTCTGACACCTCCAAGGAGGTCAGGCAATTGCGCGAGAAGCTGGAGGCGCTTGAGAAGAACGACGATGAGACTTTAGGAGACCGTTTGGCGGAT
>JBBRLW010000011.1:0-13165 GCA_038231115.1 Bacteroidia bacterium | reverse complement strand
TTCCTACTGGGGTCATTTCGACCGGAGCGAGGATTGCGAAGTGAAACGAAGCTTTCCGAGCGTAGCGGAGAAATCTTCATAGAGAACGGAGCCGAGTCCTTTGCGAATGAAGATTTCTCCGCTTCGTAATGTCTGCTCTGGTCGGCTTGAAGGCCTCCCTGCGCCGCCAAAACTCCGGTCGAAATGACCTGACGTTAAGAGTGTCGGATACAATGTATTCCTACTGAAATCATCTCAACCACGCGTGCTGCCATGCACGCGGTGGAAGCTAATTCCACCATAACAGCGGCGGATAGAGAAAGCCGCGCGCAGCACGGAAAATTTTCGGCGTATCTTCGGAGTTCTATCTTTGAGGTGGAAACAGATGGGCACTATCCTGAAGCGGATCATATTGTACGGTGGTGGCGGATTGCTGCTGATGGCTGCGGCGCTCAGCCTCTGGATATCCAGCCATGAGGAGACCCTCGTGCGGATGGTCGTCACGGAGCTAAACAAGCAGCTGACAGGCCATCTGGACTATACCAAATCCTCGCTGAGCATCTGGAAGCATTTTCCGGAGGCGAGCCTTTCCTTTGAGGAGGTGCGCCTGCGCGGATCGCTTCCGCTCAACAAATCAGACTCAAATCTGCTGGAAATCAAGCGGCTCAGCTTCTCTTTAAGTCCGCTGGATCTCTGGAACAAAAAATATCATGTCCACTCGCTGGAGCTGGAGGGCGGCGCCATTCACCTGCTCATCGATAAAAACGGAAAGGGCAATTATAACATCCTGAAAGACAAGCCCAGGAAGGCAGAAAAGACTAAAGACACGACGAATTTCAGACTGGCACTGGAAAAAGTGATCCTGCGGGACGTTCAGCTCAGCTTTATCAGCGTACCGACCAAAACACGCATCGGGACGCATATTGCCGAGACACGCCTCAGCGGTAACTTCGCTGCGGATAGCTTCCGGCTGTCCAATACCGGCACCTTCGATGACTTTCTGCTACGCATTGACCACGTCAATTATATCAACCGCAAGAAGGTTTATCTTAATACGGAGCTTCAGGTGAATCTGCTGACAAACCGCTATACCATCGGCAAAACCGATCTCCGTATTGCGCGGGCACAGTTTGCCGTATCCGGTTTTGTAGAAAATAAAAAGTCCGGGATCTTTTCCGACATACAATTGAGTATCAGGGAAACAAATCTCAATAATGTGGCGACTCTGCTACCGGAGATATATCTGAAGCGCATCGAAAAATACCGGCTGGATGGCCTGCTCTTCTTCCGGCTGAATATCCGCGGCCTGAGCAATGCAAAGACAAATCCCGCTATCGGAGCGATTTTCTCCGTACGGCAGGGCGTGTTCCATATCAAGGATAAAGAACTGTCTTTGAGCAATCTGGCCTTTACCGGAAGCTTCACCAACGGAAGGCGGCACAATCAGTCTACCACCACACTGAAAATTGATAATCTGCGCGGCAAGCTCCGCAACAAGGATTTATCTGCGCAGTTCCTGCTGGGCAATTTTGATGATCCCTTTCTCAATCTCCAGCTGATCTCGAATTTCAATCTGAAGGATGTGCAGGAGTTTGTCAGCTTTCCGGCAATTGAGAAGCTCTCCGGAGATGTATTTGTGGATGCGAGCTTTTCCGGACGCCTGGCAGATCTGAAGCAGGCGCGGACAGCTTCCCGCATCCGCTTAAGCGGGGAGATGAAGCTCGAAGGTGTGGAAGTCCGGCCTCAGGGCAGCAAGATATCCTATAGCGATTTATCGGGGGAGTTCCGTTTTGATGGCACAAATCTGATATTCAACAAGCTGACAGGCAAGGCGGGATCATCGGATTTCAGGCTCAACGGCAGCTTCGGCAATGTAGCCGGATTCCTATTTCTTGATCATCAGACCCTCGACTTTTCAGGCAGCCTGAAATCGGAGAAGCTGTTGGTAGATGAGTTCATCACGGATAAAAATGCCGCAGGCGATAAAAAGGATACCTCGGCGGCAAGCTTCAGCTTTCCGGCTTTCATCACCGGAAGTGTCCGCCTGGAAGTCGGTACGCTTCAGTATAAAAAGCTGAGATTAGAGCAGCTCCGCGCTTCCACCTCCATTATGGATAATTCCGTAGCCATAAATATCAGCTCTGCCCGTGCCTTTGATGGTAAGGTCTCCGGAAACCTGCGGGTCAATAACATCCACACCGGAAAGTATTTTTCAGCCATGCACCTGGTCATGAATGCAGTGGATATCAATAGATTATTCGGCGAAATGGACAATTTCTCGCAAACCTTCATCACCGATAAAAACATTCATGGAAGGCTCAGCACCACACTCGATTACGAATCCTCCTGGAAGCCTAACCTCGACGTGGACCTGAAAACGGTTGTTTCCAATGCCGATATTACCTGGGACAAGGGCGAGCTGACGAATATGGAATCCCTGGTATCTCTGGGGAAATTCATGCACAAAAAAGGAATGGATCATTTGTACTTCAAACAGATGCATAATACCATCAGCATTGCTTCCGGGAAAATACTGATTCCGGAAATGGAGATCAAATCCAGTGTCGTGAATATGAGCCTTAGCGGGACACATACGTTTGATAATGTCCTGGATTATCATATCAAGGCCAATGGATCTCAGCTGCTGAGGGGCAAGAAAGAGGATTACGATACAGAGTTTGGCAGAGTAAAAGTAGATGAGGAACGCGGTGCGAATATCTATATCTACATGCGCGGTCCGGCGGATAAGCTCAAGATAGGCTATGATACCGATGGACTGAAAACCGGACTCAAGAAAGAGATCGCCGAGCAAAAGGCACAGATCCGTGCTATATTTGGGAAAAAGTCTTCCGCAGAGGGGGTACCTGAAGACAAAGCGGTTCAGAAAACAAACGGATCTGGCGGTTATACCCTCGAGGGCTTTGATGATAAAAAGCAGGTGGATCCGGCCATCGAAGCACAGAAAAAGAAGACGGCAGAGAAGAAGAAAAAGGAGTCTGAAAAAGACAAGCATTATGATCTGAAATGGGATGAGTAAGAAGCCAGGCCTCACAAAAGATCAGATGTATGTTAACAGCGAGGAGAATTCTTCGCGCAGGCGCTGGAATATCGCGCTGGTATCGGGAGCGGTAATCATCAGCGTGTTTTTCCTGGTCTTCACCAATTACCTGGTTGGGCAGCTATCGCGGGACGAAAAGGCGAAGGTTCAGGCGCTGGCACATGCCTTTGAGGCCATCAATGCCTCCATGGAAAACTATGAGCGCCAGCGCCAGATTATTGCGAATGACTCCACCACCAAAATCATCATCGTAGATGAGAACGAGCGTATCTCGCTCGTCAAGAATTATGATACGAAATATCTGACCGACACGCTCTACCTCAAGGATGAGCTGGCCTATATGAAATTCTTTTCCAATCCGGTGAAGATTCCGCTGGGCAAAGGATTCTGGTGGATGGTCTATTACAAGGAAAAGACGGCGATTACGATGCTCCGGATATTTCCTTACGTGCAACTGATCCTCATTGCGATGTATATCGGCATCGGATATATTGCGTTTGCATCCACGCGGCGCTCGATGCAGAATCGGGTCTGGGTCGGGATGGCCAAGGCAACCGCCCATCAGATTGGGACACCGCTCAGCTCGCTGATGGCCTGGATTGAATACCTCGGCAGCATTGAGGCCCCTCCGACGGCAGAAGTATTAACAGAGATGACGAAGGATATAGACCGTCTGAACGTCATCACGGAGCGCTTCTCCAAAATAGGATCACGTCCGGAGCTTGAGCCGTATAATATCTATGAGATTCTGGAAGAATCCGCCGATTATCTGCGCAAGCGGATTTCCCGTAAAGTAAAGCTGACGCTTAGCGAAGAATCAGATACCGATGTTATCGCCGAAGTCAACCGCAATCTATTCAGCTGGGTTATTGAGAATCTGACCAAAAACGCCGTAGATGCCATGAGCGGCGAGGGAAAAATAGAGTACCGCGTCAATCTATTAGCCCCGGACCATATTATCGTGGAGGTTTCCGATAGCGGCAAAGGGATTTCCAGAGCGAAATTCCGGACGGTCTTTGAGCCAGGCTACACGACCCGCAAGCGCGGATGGGGACTCGGCCTCTCTCTGGCCAAGCGCATCATCGAGGAGTATCACAAAGGAGAGATCTATGTTAAAGACTCTGAAGTCGGCAAAGGCACGACTTTCCGGATCCAGCTCAACCGCAGCAAAGACGCCGCTCTGGGCGGGATACGCACTATTTCCTCGGATACGATGTATCACGATTGATCAAATGCATTAATAAACCAGGCGGTGTCATTTCAACTAGAGTAAATGTTCCGCCCTGCTTCGGCAGGGTACAGGAAGATTTCTCCGTTGCGTTCGGAAGTCTGGCCGCTTGAAGGCGGCGGGCGACTTCCTCTCTCCAGTCGAAATGACCTAACGGTAAGTGTATTACTTCCACAGACAGGCCTATATATACCTTACAATTGAATGCATTAATAAACTAAGGTGTCATTTCGAGGGCGGCTTATGGTGGACTTGCGGCCTTCAGGCCGTTTGGGAACCTTAGCCGCCCGAAGAAATCTCCGACCCGTGCAGAGCATCTTCGACAATTCCAGAGGCCGAGATTTATTCGGTCGGCTGGAAGGCCTCCCTCGAAATGACAGCTAGAAAGTAATGCAAAGGGCTGTGCAGGTAATGCACTTATCAGCATATTATTCCATTAATGAACCAAGCGCTGTCATTTCGAGGGCGGGTTATGGTGGACTTGCGGCCTTCAGGCCGTTTGGGAACCTTAGCCGCCCGAAGAAATCTCCGACCCGTGCGGAGCATCTTCGACAATTCCAGAGGCCGAGATTTCTTCGGTCGGCTTGAAGGCCTCCCTCGAAATGACAGCTTAGGTAATAAATGCAGGCCGTTTGGGAACCTTGCCGCCCGAAGAAATCTCCGACCCGTGCGGAGCATCTTCGACAATTTCAGAGGCTGAGATTTCTTCGGTAGGCTTGAAAGCCTCCCTCGAAATGACAGCTTAGAAAGTAATGCACGCGTCTAAAGTAATACATGCAAATGAATGTAGCCAATTCAGCTCCTAATGCACGCCGTCCGGATAGGCATGCAAGCCTTCGCTCTTGACTGTTCCCTTTTAACTATTACCTTCGTGGCATGGTTGGGATACTCGGCTCGGTTACATGGGATGTAAGCGATAAAATTATTGATATAGGTCCGCTTGCGCTGCGGTGGTATGGATTGTTCTTCGCCATTGCCTTTGTAATTGGCTACCGGATCATCCAGTATGTCTATAAGAAAGAGGGGATTCCGCTGGCTGAGTGCGACAGCATTGCGATGTATATGGTTATTGGAGTGGTGGTCGGGGCACGCCTGGGACACGTATTGTTCTATCAGCCGGACTATTATTTTGCGCATCCCGGGGAAATTCTGCAAATCTGGCAGGGTGGACTGGCATCCCATGGGGCGGCCATCGGAATTTTGATCTCCATCTGGCTGTATTCCCGCAAGCCCATCATCCCGAGCTATCTATGGATGCTCGACCGCATTATCCTCACCGTTCCTCTCGGCGGAGCCATGATCCGCCTCGGCAACCTGATGAACTCCGAAATCTATGGCCACCCGACGGATCTTCCCTGGGGATTCATCTTCGTAAGAAGTCCGGAGTCCGGAAATATCCCGCGTCACCCGACCCAGATCTACGAGGCCATCGGATACATCGTTACCTACCTGATCCTCATCCGCTACTATAATAAGCACGGACGCGGTATGCGTCAGGGCTCACTGTTTGGCATCTTCCTGATTCTCCTGTTTGGATCACGATTTATATGGGAGTTTTTCAAGGAAAATCAGGTCGCTTTCGAGAACAATTTGCCCCTCAATCTCGGTCAGCTGCTGAGCATTCCCTTTGTGCTGGCCGGCATCGGATTATATATATATTCGCAGCGCAAACGTCCGGATACGGATGCAAACGCATCTGCCCCGCTTGTGGAGAGATAATTGATATTTTAATTTCTCTGATATGCGATTATCCCCGAGAATCAGCCAGCTGCTCTGGCTTCCAATAGTACTGATACTGAATACTGTGGTGCTCCGTGCCCAGACCAATCCTTTATTGGCGGAGCTACCCGATACCATCCGTCCCTATACTTATACGGAGGCACGGATGGTCAAGAATCCCAATTTGATCTATACGCGGGATAGCTTTGCGAAGATGGTGTCCAAAACCGGAGATGAGTTCCGCGTTTTGAGAGTGGATGACTCTTTGGTACTGCTGCGCAAATCTGTGGGAGACAAGGCCTATCGGATGTATAATATCTTTGAGGGAATGTCAGAGGAGTTCCTTCAGCAAAGCCATTTCCCATATTCTTATGATACGGCCTATCTGATTCCGGTGAAGAAATCGAAGCCGGCACTATACTTTTTCGTCGTCCGGACGATGCTTGCCAATGCCGGACCCATCCGCACCACGATTGACGAGGATAGCTTTGTTCTGCTCATCAATCCGGAAGCGGGCACGCGCTATCTGGCTACGGAAGCCTTCCGGCAGCATCGGTTTTGGCGCGTAAAAGATCCAAAGGATTACCACGACACGGTATCCAGCGGTCAGTTTCTGCCCGAGGATATCCCGCCGTATAATATGCCCACTCCGAAGGATGTGGTGGTGATAGAAAATGAGCTCAAGCGCAGCCAGCGCATCAGTATGAGCAAAAAGTCCCTGAAAATCAATGATGCTGTCTGGGATTATCAGAAGGATGGAACTTTGATCCGGAGGAGGAAGAAGTAGGGGGGAGTTATATTACATGTCACATATACCCAGTCAAGTCATTTCGACTGGAGTATCGGTTCCGCCGCCTTCAAGCCGAGTGGCGCGGGCATTACGCAACGGAGAAATCTTCAGCGCAAATGCCTTGTGCCCCTTACCGAATAAATATCCTCCTTTCGGGCAAGGAGTGTCTAATGGACAGAATGCAGGCATCACAAACACGGTATATGTGAGTTTCGAGTCAGGTTCCCGCTCCGTGCGGAAGTGTACTAACTTCGCGGCGTGCTAAAGCTCTTGAGGGGGAATCTGCCGGTGGTATATGCAGTGCTGCTGATCTATGCCATCATACTGCGCTGGATAGTACCTGTCCATGGGGCGCCTGACTCCGGCGGAGTACGGGTACATCAGGAGCTTTTGCTGCCGATTTTAATGGGCGGAAATTATTCCCATGCTATATGGGGCACGGGATGGCTGGCGCAGATCATCACCCTTATCCTGACGCTTGCCGGAGCGTTTTTCTTCAATTACAGTATGCGGCTGCATAATATGTTCCCGCGGGGGACGCATATTCCGGCGCTGATCTATATCACACTAAGCTCCGCGTTTGCGCCCTGGATTCCCCTCAGCTGGGTCCTGTTTTGCGGAAGCCTCGCGCTGGCGGCGATGCATCTCTGGCTTCGGCTGGCCTCCGAGGAGCGTTTAAAGGAGCGGATTTTCTTTGGTGGCCTGCTCAGCGGACTTGCTGCGCTGATCTATGTTCCGGCTACGGTACTCGTGCTGCCGTACTTCTTCGCCATCCTGATGCAGACCTATAGCCTCTACGCTTTTCTGCTGGCTCTGATAGCCCTGCTGACTCCGGCCTATTTTATCGGAATCTATGCCTGGCATCATAATACGCTGGATGCCTTCAAAGCCCAGGCAATTATCGCTTTTGACCTGCGTCCGGAGATGCCTTCCGGTGTATCTGCCGGAGACTGGATGCTGCTCGGACTTATCGTCATCCTTTCCCTGATGGGCTATATTGTCCTGGCCCGGGAAGTAGGCGAGTTCAAGATCCTTAAGCTGCGGCGGCAGTTCCTTGTATTTGTTATTATGGGACTCAGTATCGGATTCGGCGGCGCCTGGCTCGGTGCCGGACTGCTCGGATATCTGTATCTGCTTGTCATTCCGGCGAGCGTATATATCAGCGCCCTGTTTTTCCGCGATCATCAGCCCTGGTATATAGATGGACTGTTTTATGTGTTACTATCCAGTATCCTTGTCCTGCGGATCGCAGGCTAAGAAAGGGTATGGGTTTGAATCCGGGGGTTAGATGGTGGTGTAATAGCACTCGAATGTAGAGCGCCCGCAGTGTATTATGCCATGATGACGAACATGTTACATAAATAACTGAATGTTCCGTCCCACAACGCCTATCCCTGAGGTGGGTGAGTGAGTATCAGTCTGCTCATGAAATTGGTTTGTCCAGATAAAAGGGATAATCTTCTGACATTAGAACTAAGCCCTTCTCCCTTTCAAATCAATGCTTGAGATCCTGAGCGGTCAATTTGCGGAAAGTGCTCCGTGCGGGGAACCAGCTGGCAATAAATCCGAGGAAAAGTACGGTAATAATCACCGCGACGAAGTCCATGGCCTTGAATGCCACGGGATAGGCGTTATAGACGAAGGTAGAATTTTCGGCGATTTTGAAAAACTCGAACTTCATCTGCAATATGCAAATGATTGTCCCGATGAGGACACCGCCCAGTCCGCCAACGCCCGAGATCAGCATTCCCTCGTAGAGGATAATATCCTCGACCATCTTGGTTTCCATACCCATGGAGATCAGGGTCATCATGTCCTTTTGCTTCTCCAAAGCGAGCATAAACAGGCATCCAACGAGGTTAAAGGCGGCAATCAGGATCACAAAGCTGAGGATGAGATAGACGGCGAATTTTTCGGAGTGCATGACTTTGTAGAGCATTGGCTGCTGCTGGAATCGGGTCTTGACCCATATATTACGTCCGGTGATGCTCTGTATCTCCTCCTGACTTTGATCCATGCCTTCGTCGTCTTTGAGGGAGATTTCATAGGCTGTAGCCAGCAGCGGCGTCTTGGTGAGCTCACGTCCTACTTTCAGGGGCAGGAGAATATACTTATTATCAAACTCCTCGAGGGTGGAAAATACGCCGCCCGGGAGGATATTTTTCCGCACAAATGCTTCCTCGGGATTGAGCAGGGAAATGTCGCCTTTCTTGGGCTCAAAAAGCTGAAGCGGCTCGGTTTCCGAGCGTCCGGTAACGTCGAGCTTGATGGCCACACCCGCTCCAACGAGTGCGAAGTTTGTATTGTCGTCCAGAATCAGCGCGGAGCCGTTCTCGACCAGCGTATCGATTCCCATAGAGCGGATAAAGCCAGGCTCAATGGCTTTGATGGTCGCAATGGTCTGCCGCTGACCAAATTTGACCAGCGCATTTTCTTCGATGACAGGTGTAATCGCGCGGATGTTGGGCAGCTTGCGAATCTTGTCTAACTGCTTATCTGTCAGCCGAAAATATTTCCCCTGTTTGGGTGTAATCTTGATATCGCTATCGAAGGTATTGTACATCTTATTGACCAGCTCCTCAAATCCGTTGAAGGTTGAAAGGATGGTAATCAGGGCGATGCTTCCCATAGTGATGCCCAGCAGGGAAATTCCGGCGATGATGTGGATCACGCCGGAGATTTTTCCGGAGAAGAAATACTTCCTCGCTATATAGTAGGGCAGATTCATATCAGATAATCTCCGGACAAAGATAGTTAAATGTGCGCGGAGCAGGGGATGGAGCTCTGGCTCGCTGAATAGATCAGCGGCGAATTTCCACCGCGCCGGTGGAGTGCATATCGCTTCTTAAGCGGAATGTAGTGCCGCCGCCCGGCAGCTCAGGCGATATAATGCGTAGCGAGGCAGTATTGGGAGGAGTACGTCCTACGTTTTCGGCATACATCTCGAGCGTGGAGTTTCCCTCCGGCAGCTCCAGCTCCAGCTGCTGATGCTCTTTCCTGAGATGGATATGGCGGCGGATCATCTTCCCATTAAGCCGGATCATGACGCGGTCGCCGTCTTCGATACCATCGTCCCATATTTCGATGTTTACCGAAGACTGGCTCAGGCGTACCGAGCGCTGAATGACGAGCTGACGCGTCATATTGGCCTGCATGGGGAGGGTATCGGAGCGGGCCATGCTCGCCGAGTCGTTATGTAGCAAAGGAGGCTTGGGCAGCGTGGAAAGAGTATCCGGAATAACGGGCTGCGGAACCGTATCCGGACGAGTTTCCAGCGCCGGACTCTTTACCCGATTGATACACAGGCGGATCAGCTGCTCGGCGGATTTGCTTTTGAGGATAATCAATGAGTCTCCGATGGGCTGCATGGATAAATCCGCAGGCTTGAAAGTCAAGCGGATGGCTTTGGCCTCGGGAATCATCAGTGCTACATCGGATTTTGTACTGTCCGAATACAGGGTATAGACTTTTGTCTCTCGGCTAAGGGTATCTCTGAGGGTGATTTCTCCTGCCAGCGTATGGTGATCGGTGCAGCGGCTGATCTCGAAGTGCAAATGCATCTGCAAAGCGGGACGCAAAGTATCCGGCAGGGAAACCTCGAAGATATCTTCATTGCCCGGACTGATTTCGGAGGACATGTAGGCCTGCCTTCCGGAGACATCGAAGACCAGCCCGTCATCATCTTTTGTTGTATTAATGGCTACTGATAGATTCACAGGAGGTGTCCAGCGCTGCCAGGATTCATCCAGACGTCGCGCTACAAAAAGATCGGTGCCTCCGATGCCCGGATGGCCGTCCGATGAAAAATAGATTGTCCTGGTATCCGGTGATATATAGGAGATTATCTCTTTGCCGGGCGTGTTGATCTGCGGCCCGAGGTTGCGCGGAACGCTATAAGAGCCATCGGCTTCCGGAAAGCTGACATATAAATCTTCCTCGCCGCGCCCGTCGGATCGCTCGGCGGAGGTAATCAGTACGGTTTCATTCTCTGGAATCTGTGCCGAGAGGTGGATATTATCCGTATAGAATCCTTTGATAATCACGTTCTGCGGTGGATACCAGCGTCCGGCATCATCGGACTCTGCTATGGAGAAAGAAGAGCCGGGCATCATCATATTTCCGAAGTTGTATGAGCCGAGGAGCAGGAGCTTCCTCCCCCCATGAATGGCTGAAATCACGGCATTATTGCTGACATTATTCAGGATCGAGTTCAGCCGGAAAGGGATAGACCAGCTGGAATCTGCTCCCCGCTTGCTGAACCAGATGTCTTCCTCCATGATACCCAGCATATTTTCCGGATGCATCCGCACGAGATACATCAGGCTGCCATCACCGAAAATGACGGGCTTGTGCTCGAACCAGGGTGAGTTGACCTTTCCGCGCAGGGGACGCTTGCTCCAGAGTCGGCTTTTGAGCGTATCCATGGCCGCAATGCTTTGTGCCGGAGCCGGATCAATCAGCCGGAGTGTGAAGTTCTTGAGACCCAGCAGCAGCGGCGTACCAATGTATATCCCGACGCGCGAGGGCTGGCGGAGCAGCTCCGGCGCATTGAGCCGTAGATTTTCCAGCGCTGAGCGCTCATTGATCCGGAGCGCAAGAATTCCGGATTTCCATATCAGCTCCAGCGTATTATGCTCCGGCGCGCTGATGTAGCTATCGGGAAGCACGCCGACTTTCGTATCCGTAATAGCCCCTGATGAACAGCGCCGGAGCATGATATTCTGCGCCGTAACGTCCAGCATTAATGCCTGATAATTAAACTGATCCTGATACCAGAACAGGATACCCCACAGTCCGGAAGAGAAGGTCTGTGCCCGTAGCCGAATGATAAAATCGGTGGCGACAGGCAGCTTCGCCGGTGCGAGGAAAGCCGAGCGGGCATCGGGATTCTGGCGCTGTAACAGTAAGTGTCCGCCGGAGATGTTGGTAAAAATGCCGGATCCGCTGCCGGTCTCCCATCCCCGCGCATGATTGTAGAAGCTTCCGGTATAAACGGAGTGCGACCAGATCACCGGCGGCTGAGCCATCGACTGGAAAGCCATGAGCATCAGCATGCCCAGCCATAGGACAATATATTTCGGACGTGCCACAGACATGATCCGACAAAAATACGGCCTCAAAAGGCGACTACGCGCAGGGGGCTGCGTGAACATCCATCTTGTTTAAGGTTTAAATCAATTGATTGACACAGGTTTAATTTTATTCTCTTTTTTGAATATGCAAAAAATTAGCGGTATCTTGCTCCCAGTTTCAAGGATATCATAGCCAGAAATTAGTGATGGATAATAATGAGTCGGATTTACCCCGTCAAACTGTTAGAGAGGAAGTTTTTACCCGCAGAATCAATGCGGGAAAGCGGACATATTTTGTAGATGTCAAGCGCAAGGATACGGGAGAACATTATATTACGATCTCGGAAAGTATTCGCAAGGATTCGGAAAAAAATCCGGCGACAGGCCAGGCGATATACGAAAAGCATAAGATTTTTCTGATGGAAGAATTCTTTTTTCCATTCATTGACTGCCTCGATGAGGCCATGATGTTCGTAGAGGACTCCGGCCTCCGCCGTAGTGCGATCATGCCCGAAGAAGGCGGCGGCGAACTTGTAGCTGAGCAAGAAAATTTGCGGCTCAGCACAGAGTGGCCTGAAGAATAATAAGAGGGATTAAATCCATTTCTACTCTAAGCCGCGTGCAGCAACGCGAAGATTTCGAGGGAGCTTATGGTGACCTTGCGTCCTTCAAGCCGCTTGAGAACTTTACCCGACCTAAGAAATCTCAGCCTCGTACGGAGCGTGTTAGGCATTTTCAGCCCCGCGCGGAGCCTGCGTACACAGCCCCGTAGGGGCAAAATGCATTTGTCCAAAGTGTGTTTGGGCGAAGGTAGCGACGGGATTATAAATCCCGTCGAGCGTGTAGGGGTCGACACGCACGGAGCGTGTTATCCGATTTCAGGGTCTGAGATTTCTTCGGTCGGCTTGAAGGCTCCCTCGAAATGACAGCTTAGGGGGTAATGCATCTGTCTGAGCAGGTAATGGATTTGAACGGATATTGTTCCATAATAAACCAAGCTGTCATTTCGAGGGAAGGCTATTGATCCCCTGCCGCCTTCAAGCGGCTTAGGATCAATGCCCGACCGAAGAAATCTCAGCCCCGCACGGAGCGTGTTATCCGATTCCAGTGTCTGAGATTTCTTCGGTCGGCTTGAAGGCTCCCTCGAAATGACAGCTTAGGGGGTAATGGAACTCTTCCCGAGTAATTCGACTACCACCTATTACCTATTACCTATTACCTATTACCTATTACCTATTACCTATTACCTATTACCTATTACCTATTACCTATTACCTATTAGCTATTACCTATTACCTATTACCTATTAGCTATTACCT
>JBBRLW010000010.1:0-13210 GCA_038231115.1 Bacteroidia bacterium | reverse complement strand
CTCCGATAGTTTTTCTACACGGTTCAGTCTGAGGTTCATATTCTGGAAATGAAATGCAATGCTTCAATGATATAATCCTCTGATACAGCTACATCCAATACCAGATCAGCCTGGGAGCGGCACAAAACAAAATTGATGTGTCCGTTGGAAGCTTTCTTATCCTGCCGCATAAAGACCAGAATATCCTCAAATGATTCGGGAGCAATCTCCGGCAGTCCATAGTGCTGCCCTACCCATCGGAGCGCCTGATTGGCCAGATCATCCGTACAGAATTTTAGGGCTGCGGATAAGTGCATGGCTCCTGCAATTCCCAGGGCGACGCAATTCCCATGGCTCAGGGGCTGATCCGTATCCATGAAATGAGCTTCCAGCGCATGGCCGATGGTGTGTCCAAAATTGAGAAGCTTGCGCTGATTGGCCTCATAAGGATCGGTCTGTACAATATCTCGCTTGACGTTGAGGCAGGCTCTGACCAGCTCCATATCCGGTAATGCTGCTACGGAAGCAGGCGCATCAATTTCCTGAGATAAGAATGAATATTTGTAGATTTCTCCCCATCCGGATTTTATTTCTTCCACCGGAAGGCTTTTCAGAAATTCCATATCAATCCATATTTCCTCTGGAAACTGAAAGGTACCAATCTGATTCTTGGCTGAGTGCCAGTTGACTCCGGTCTTTCCACCATAGCAGGCATCGACCATGGATAGCAACGTAGTAGGAATGAGTATAAATTGGATTCCGCGCTTATAGGTAGAGGCGGCGAACGCGCCCAGATCGCTTAATACTCCTCCCCCGAGAATCAGGACGAGCGCTTTACGATCTAATTCCAGCTCTCCGAAATATCGATATATATCACCGACGGTTTCGAGCGTTTTCTGCATTTCCCCGTATGGCACAAGGATCAGGTGATGTCCCGGAAGGCTTCCGCCAAGCAGCGGATAGCAGTACTCTGCCGTATGGGTATCTGCCAGAATAACCAATGAGGAGTATTGGCGCTCTGATAATACCTGAGAAAGCGTATCCCTGATGGCGCCGAAACGGATCAATGGATCTACTATAGTAAGCATGGCTAACTAACCAATATCCCGAGATACTGTTCCATTACCCACTCCACCTGTTCGTCCTGTGTTAGATGCGTATTATCTAGGACAATAGCATCCTCTGCCTGCCTCAAAGGAGATTCTTTCCGGGTAGAGTCAATATGGTCTCTCTTGAGGAGATTGGTGCGGATGTCTTCTTTATCAATATCCGGCTCCGCGAGGCTCATTTCCAGATACCGTCGCTCAACGCGGGTATCTTCCTCAGCGGTGAGAAATATCTTCAGCTGAGCCTTCGGAAAAACAACAGTGCCGATATCCCGCCCGTCCATGACGATTCCGCCACGCAGACCCATTTTCTGCTGCTGATTGACCATCTGTTTCCGGACCTCCGCAATGGCGGCCACCACCGATACATTATCATTTATCTCCGGCCTGCGGACATGCTTCTCTATATTCTCATGGTTCAGAATGATATTCTGCTTGCCTGAGTCCCGTTCGTACTCAAAATCAATATGTATCTCCTGAAGCGCCTCATGAACCGCATCCAGATTCTCCATGTCTATCCCTTTCTGGATAAAGAAATAGGTTACGGCGCGGTACATGGCTCCGGTATCAATGTAACGGTATCCGAGCTTTTTGGCGAGATCTTTAGCCAGTGTACTCTTCCCACAGGAGGAAAAACCATCAATTGTTATGATTATCTTTTTGGAGCGCATACTCATGGATTTACTCCGCAAATTTACGCGCTAAACCTGCATTTCAGCACCCTGATCTACATTCCCGGTCGTATAAACATGTCCGGTAGAACCGTACTCAACCTGAAAGCCCTGCTTCATTCCAATTTGAAGCTTATTGCTCATATTCTGTCCTTTATTAATAGGGTCCTTTTCCTTTGTGATTTCTCCATTGATAATATGCAGACTTTCTACAGCCCGTGTGAAAGCCACATACAGATTGTTCATGGATTCTACCTTCGCCTCAAAGCGCTCATTCCTGATTTCTTTCAGATTCGCATGGGTTTCCAGACCCGCTGAAAAAGTAATAATTGTCTCTGGAAAGTCTGTGTATTCCGTATCTATCCATACCTCGTTCTCTTTGATGTCAGTGGAGTCAAATATCGGAACAATCACATGCCGGAACTCAAGTCCCTTGGACTTATGTATCGTCATGATGCGTACGCCGGGCGCGTTTTGGGGAATGCTGACCTTCCGGTCATTCTTGTACCATCTGAAAAAGCCGCGCAAATCCGGACGTGGTTCCTGGATGTACTCATATACAACCTCGAGAAGCTGATCCACATACGCCTGATCATCGGAATTAAAAGTATAGTAATGTGATAGCTGTTCCGCAAGCTGATAAACGTGCAATCTCCGCAGGGAAGCCAGAGATGCGTCCTTCAAAAATTCAGGCAGGAAATTCACTTCGCGGTTATCAAATATCTCAGAAAGCTCTGTCTGCTCGGAAATATAGAGTCTATGAAGTGCCTCGACTTCCTTACGCGCCAGCAGATCACTCTCCTGAGCCACATAGCGCATGCTCGATAGCATAATCCGCACCGCAAGGGATTTTTCAAGAAAAGCACCAGAATCGGTGACAAAGTCAATTCCATACTTTAGCAGATAGTCGCCAATAGAGCGGATATTGCTGGCTGTCCGGCAAAGGATCGTAATCTCGGCTTCCTGATATAATTCCCCTCTACTCTCTGCCTGTGCTTTAAGATCCCGAATGGCACACAAAACCCGATCGGCATTATATAGATCTATGGGACACTTATTAGAATACTCCTGCTCAATTATTTCTGGAATATAATCCACGGAATAATTCCAGACGTTAACTTCTCCTTTGCCTGAAGTCGCTACGTTAGAGACTTGTTCTACGGATTGATATAATTCTTTACGCCAGTCCTCCAGTTCTCCGGATAATATATGAGCTGAGAGTGCCTTAAAAAAGATATTATTAAACGCAACAATTTTAGGATCGCTCCGGAAATTGTTTTGCAAATTCAAAAGCTGACTGAAACCACTAAACTCTTTCCCGACCTCATTAGCCAGGAGGGAAAGCCTGCCGCCTCTCCAGCGGTACAGAGACTGTTTTACGTCCCCCACAACGAGGGAGGTATTTCCATTAGATATGGATTCTGATACTAAAGGCTTCAGGTTTTCCCATTGCATTTGGGAGGTATCCTGAAACTCGTCTATAAATATATGATCGTAGGCACTACCAATCTTGCTATAAATAAAAGAAGTCATACCCTCTCCACCCACTTTCAGGTGTTCATTTATAATCCGCTTCTGGTCATCCATGAGCATGATATTTTCCTCCGATTTTATGGCCTGCATTTCCCGGGCTAAGGCAATAACTACGGCCATCTTCGGAAGGCTGTCCAGAATCACCTTTCTGAAGATATAGTCTCCCAGCTGCGGAACAATCTCATTGAATAATTCTCCGGCACTTTCTGTCAAAAACTGATTGTGTACTGCATCACGTAAAAGACTTTTAGGGCCAGTGCTATTGTACCAATCCCCCTCTCCATAACATGTTCGCGCGGTAGCAATATTGTCAAATACGCTGATATCAAACTTCTTCGAGTGAATATTGAAGAAAATCTTGGTTGAGCTGCCTTTGAAGTCATTTTGTATATTCGCAGACTCAATATACCTCTCTACCTTTTCACTGAGTACATCACACTGATTATGAAAGATCTTAATCTCTTTGCGTAGTGCCTGGCTATACTCTGTAAGCTTCCGGAAAAACTCCTTTTCCTCCGATTCGGCTTCCTGTCCGGTATCCGGAAATAGCAGGCCGGAGCGCTGACCTAATACATCAATCAGATGATCATCTCCCAGGAGCTTGGTAGCTGCCTTAAGCAATTCTTTGATATCCCAGTTGTCTCCGTTCTGTATCTTATATGCTATGTGAGAAGATAGAAAGGTCATCAGCTCACGATTCTCCGGATCGGAAGCCTTTCTCGAAAAGCGCTGTACCGTCAGCTCATTGACTCTATCCATATCTTCCTCTGTCCGGAACTCATAATTGAGACCAAACTCCTGAGCGAAATTTCTTACGATGCGTGAGAAAAAGCTATCGATGGTACTGAATCCGAAATCCGAGTAATTACAGAGAATTAGCTTCAGCAATTCCGGAGCATTATCAATAGCCTCCTTACGGAGTCCGGCCTCCGTAAGAGTCCGCTCCATAGAGTTCGATGCCCCGCTGCTGAGCCTGTTTAGCTCAAGGATAACACGCTCCCGCATTCCTCCGGCAGCTTTGCGCGTAAATGTGAGCGCTAAAATCTTTCGGAACTTCGCTGGATTGGGGAGCGATAGGAGCAGAAACTCCTTCACCAGCGTGTAGGTCTTTCCTGATCCCGCGGAGGCATTATATATCTTTAATGGAAGTATGTCCGTAGCCATATTAGCGTTTGATTTTCATTTCCTTAATCAGATAATCCGCATTTGCAAGCTCGGCAGTTGTCCAGAGCACAAATCTGATGTCGAGTCCAATAGAACGGGAGTAGGAGTCATTCCAGGCGTAATCGTTGATCGTCGCATCGAATGTTCTGTCAAAGTTCAACGCGACAAGCTCTCCTTCATCATTCAGTACCGGACTCCCGCTGTTTCCGCCCGTAGTATCCGTATTATATAGCATACATAATGGAAGGTCATCCTTATTACTCAGCTTATAAGCACCAAACTGATTTTTTTTCAGCAGTGCTATTACATCGGAATTGGTGACATAATCTGGTTCCATCCCATTTTTTTCTACCATTCCCTTTACGGTTGTGAATGGCATGAAATACGTGGCATCCGCAGGTGCATATCCTTTGATATTCCCATACGTCAGGCGGAGCGTGCCGTTGGCATCCGGAATAAAATCGGAGCCATTGGATTCCATCTTCAGATCAACATACACCGGGAGCAAAGCATCGAGCTGTGCCTTGTATCCCTGCTGAAGCGAGTCGGTGCTCATATAGTCCGCGCGCAATTTCCGCTCAAAACTGATAAAGGGTTCCTTGAGCCGCGTCAGCTTTTCTACCGAGCTATTCATCAGCTTAAAAACATAGGATGAGTCCATCAAATGCCTGGGAGTATAAATTTCCCTGCTGAAGGGCATGCTCTGAGCGTATTTCTGCTTTCGGTAGCTTTTTAGAGCCTCCGGACGGTTCGTCCCTTCCATATTCAGCGCTATCGCCATAAAATGATTCATCACCAAAGAATCATAAGCGGGATACTGCTGGCGATACAGTCCACGCAGCTTATCATACGCAGACTTGACCAATAATGTCCTTTTTTCACTGTTCTTTGGAAGCGCCTTATATTCATCAAGAAATACATTCAGCTGAGAACTGATCATCACCGGAAGAGACTCACGATAGAGCTGCGTGTACCACAGATTCTTCAGATAGGTCTCATCCTCCTTTTGATAATCCTGCCTGATGTCAGAAAGCACATTAAACATCTGTTTGTATTTTGGAGGCGTTTTCTCGAAAACTTTCAACCATTGCTGTTCCTGAGCTTCCGATGATTTGACCAGGTCAATCCGCTGCATGGTTTTCAGCTTGCCCCGATAATTCTTCATGGTATTGGCCAATCGTTTGATTTTACCCTCATTCCGGTTCAGATAATTCGGATCAGCCGAGCCAAGTGATTTGATGGTATTGATTTCCCAGTCAAACAGTCCGGAAATAAACGGAAGCGTATATTGCTGCTCGTGCTTCAGGAACGCAGAAGGCTGATTCCGATAGGTTCTACCCGGATACCCGGGAATGAAAACAAAGTCATTTTCCTTGACACCACCTGCATTGATAGTCAATACTTTCGATGGCTTGTAAGGGATATTTTCTGCGCTGTAATCGGCAGGTTTCCCATCCTTGCCGACATACGCACGGACGAGGGAGAAATCTCCGGTATGGCGGGGCCATGCCCAGTTATCCGTCTCCCCACCGAACTCGCCGATGTTACGCGCCGGAATAAATACGATCCTTATATCTTTGATTAACAGATATCGAAATACCACGTAGCTTTTCAGCGGAAGCATTTCCGATATTTCAATCTGATACTCCGGATGCGCAGCCGATTCTTTTGTCTTGATCTTTATCAGATTAGCCGAAACTTGTGCCCGCTTCCTCAGAGCATTTGCGATGGTATCAGCTCCCAGGAGTGCCTCCGCGGAGACATCATCATTAGAGCGCATAATCCGGCAGGTCAGTCCCTTCATTTGAAGCTCCTTCTCCTGCGTAGGTGCAAGATATCCTTTTTCAAACAGATGATTGTCCGCAGTAGCATAGTTCCCCAGAGAACTGAATGCGCAGTGATGATTTGTGATAATCAGCCCCTTATCTGATATAAATGATCCCGTGCATCCCCCAAGCTGGACAACCGCTTCTACAATTCCCTCTCCTTTTGCATTGAATATTTGATCTGCAGATATTTTGAGTCCGGCTTTTTTAAGCGGAAGCTGTTTCACCTGATTAATCGGGTACATTCCTTCGGCTCCCTGCACCAGGATGGCGGAAAGCAGGAAAGCTATTATTGCTGAAAATTTCAATGTTTTGATAATTATGAATTTTGTGTGCGTTGACAAATGTGATTATAGCTACAGTAAGAACACGTTTTCAAATCAGTTGTCTGAATAATTAATTGCTCCCGGTCGAGCATCTCGCTCACTAATCCGGAGATAAATTCTTCCATTTTCTGATGGGTGTCCTCTGTGTAAGAATCTCCTTTATTGATATTCAGGATACTGCCCAGCTTTTTAAACGGATATATATGTCCGCTTACATTTCGGAAATTCCCCGAGCTATCCTGATATAACATATACTGATACATCATCACCTGAAATGCAGGTTTATTGGCATAAGTGATCTTCGGATTTGTTTCCAGATTGAATTTAACATTTGAACCCACATCTACACTTCCGGTTTTATAATCTATAATACGGATATTGCTTCTCTCTCCCAGCTCATTCTGTTTGTAGTCAATCCGATCTATATTCCCCGTCAGACTTACGTCTGGATAGTCGGGATGGCTTGTCTTTAGCCTCGGAGCTTCATCAAAGCTATGTTCCAGCCCGTGAATATAAAAAGGTGCGTGATTCCTGTCAAGCTCGAGTACCTTGAGTACCAGCAAGCGGATGGTTTCCACCAGAATGGCATTTTTTTCGAAGATTTTGGCGCCATCCAATCCATTTGCCAAAGCAGCAGATGTTATGGCTTTATTGATATCTAAAGTTGTCCCTATCCGGTCAAGCACTGCAGGAGAAACCTCTTTCCCGATGTAGGGTGCATAGATATCCTCAAGGATTTTATGAAGTACAGTACCCAGCTCATTGGCCTGCAAATCTTCAGATAGATTATCGTCTTCAGCCAGTCGAGCGACATAGCTGAGATAAAATTTCAGCGGACACTCGGCATACGTGGTAATGAGGCTCGGAGATAGTCCCTTCTGGCGTATTTTGTTATCCGATGTTATCTTCTGTTCGCCTTTCAGCCGACTGTCCAGCGCTGTATAGTATTTATCGGTTTTCTGAATTTCGATCGGTTTCGGATGCTGATAAGCCAGACCAATACTCGCACCAATCCTTTCAATATATTGATTATCAGATCCATCCGCAAGCAGATACTGGATCTGTGATAACACGCGGCTGGCTTCTCCGGTAGTGCCGGAAGGAGAATCGCTGTAAATGAGGGTCACATTTTCCGCATGGCCGAACAGACGGTACAGCTGATATAAATCATCGGCCTCCATTTCGCTCCGGACAGGCAGTCCGTAGAATTTGCGAAGCTCCATAGGGATATAGCTTGACTGGGAGCTCGACCCGGGGAATATACCTTCATTCATTCCGAGGACATACAGGTGCTGGAAGTCCAGCGCTCTTGCCTCGGAAAAAGTCATCAGATGCGTTTTATCCAAGGCACTATCCCGCACCGGAATTACTTCCCGCTGGATCAGTATATCAAATATCTTCCAGAAATCGTTGCAGGACATATCCACAATCTGACCCTGCAGATAGCCTGCGATCCGTTTGATGACCGCTTTTACAGCATCCAGATCCTCCTCGGATTTGGACTCTAACACATCCACTATCTTTTCCAGCTGACTGACACATCCATTAGCCTCTCCCTGCATATCGAAGACCAGGCGGCACAGCTCCTCTGCCTCACAGGAGAGCTGCAGATGCTTCTTTTCTACGCGATAAATTCCTCTGTTAATCCGCGCCAGAAGGTCAACCGTTTCAGCTTTTTGGCATTCGCAAATCAGTGGATGACATAATATCTCTACTACTTCCTTATATCCAAACGATTGATCCTGTATACTATAGTTCCGCCACAGTGCTTCAATAAGACGGATAAAGTGTACCGTCCTTGATTGCCATGCAGGGCGACCAGTTGTAATGAGCAAAGAACTCTGTTCCGATTCTGAAAAACGGTTTAGCACCGCTCCATTAATTTGAGGATCCGCCAGGATGATTCCGATATTTTGCCTGGCCTGAATGTTATCAAAGTCCAGCAGATTTTTAAGTCCGCTTGCCTGACCAATGACCCCATTATATCCGCCAAAGCGGATTTTCTTTTTTGGATTGCTGCCCAGCTTTACCTGATCCCAGGGAGCCAGCTCATTCCTGATTTCAGTCCCGTTCTGATTCCAGCTCTGGAGCCGTACCAGCATCGGATTTTCTTCGAAATAAACATCGGTATCCTGAAAAAAAGCGGCTCTGTTCCGCGAGCTTAATATCCGGATGAGCTTCTGCGTCGCTTTATTCATTCGGCTGAATCCTACAAAAAAGTAGAAGGTCGTATCAGGAATCAGGCTCGATTGGCGCTCTATATCATGTATCAGTTTCCTGTAATGCATTCCTGCATACCCTTCCTTAGCCAAGAGCAGCTGATCACTCAATTCTTCATAAGCCGAAGTGTACTTTTCCCAGGTGGAAATAAATTTCCCGATTTCCTGATTTTCTGATCCTTTTTGAATCGTGCTTAAGAAGTGTAATCCCTCCATTTCTGATTCTCCTGCAAAATCTATTTCCTTAAGCTCCGAAAGAGACTCCATAAATCGATCTATGGGAACCAGATTGGCATCTACCTCATTGAAATCGCGAAGCATCAATTGCCCCCAGGCAAAAAATGAATCCAGCTGTTCTTCCGGACTGTCTTTCCGGTAGATCGTCAGCAGGCGGTGCAGCAGATGGAACTCATCCGCCACGGTTAGTCCGGAGTATTCAAAAACAAAGTCATCAATTGGCTGATATCCAATATTTTCATGATCAATTCCCCGATTGGATAATATCTCGCGCAGGTAACGCTCCGGACGGTCATTCGGGAAGATAAAGCAGCAGTTTGCGAGCTGATCCGGATAACGCGCCTGAATTACATCCACAACAGAGTGTAAAAATCGATTTTGCGGCTGAGACATCAATAGAGCCATGCCTCAAATTTACCACTCTATTCCTATCGGATTGTTCCAGTACAGTAGAATAGGAAAATGTTAGAGCCTATATAGATCAGCGGAAGCCAATCAGGTTCAATTTCTATTTACAGGAGATATATCTCGCCTTCCAGTCCCAGCTTGGTATGTATGAATACGGATTTGGCCTCTTCCAGAAGTGGCTCCAGAGAATCATAGCGTGCGGAATAATGTCCTAATATCAACTGACTGGCCTCGGCAATTTTAGCGAACTCCGCTGCCTCACGCGCAGTAGAGTGATGAAAATCAGTAGCTTTTGCGTGGCTCTCATGAAGATAGGTAGCCTCGTGATAGATATTCTGCGTACCGCGCAGCTGAATCGCCAGCTCCGGCAGAAATAAAGTATCCGTTATGTAGGCAAATGTTTTGGGAAGCTCCTCGAAAGTATATTCCGAAGCCCGTAATTCCAGCGCACCGGAAACATAATCTTTCCCATTTCGTAGCGCCTGATATGCCTCCGGCTCAAGATTCAGCCCTTCCACTTTCTGTTTGATAATTCTACGCTCCGGAAATAGCTGTGTAAACCGGAATCCCCAGCAGGGCAGGCGATGTTCCAATGAAAAGGCCTCGATTTGCATGTATTCCGAGCGATGAATTTCGTGCAGCGTACCTTCTTGCAGCTCAATGAATTCCAGTGGATAGCTGGTAGATGTGCGTCCGTACTGAAACTGAATCTCAATAATTTCCTGCAAGCCCTTGGGAGCGAAAATAGTCAGCGGATCCCGGCGTCCCTGCAAATTCAACGTAGACAAAATGCCCAGCAAACCCAGATAATGATCCGGATGTAAATGGGAAATAAATATCCGTGATAGCCGCGACATCTTAACGCCGTAGCGCATACACTGCACCTGAGTGCCTTCCCCACAATCGATCATATAGGAGTATGCCCCAAAGTCCAGCACCTGTGCACTCGGATGTCGGGTCAGTGTCGGGGTAGCCGAGCTAATTCCCAGAATCATTAATTTCATCGGATCTCGTCCCATACCGGCAAATTATCTCTTTTTTGTGGAAATCGCTCCATGATCAGATATACGCTGATTCCCGACAGTACCCCAATCACAGAGCCTCCATACACATCGGAAAAATAGTGCTGCGCCAGATATATTCGTGACCATCCCACGATCATAGGCGCTACCATCATCGAGGCGGAGTGTTTTCTCAATACCGGAAAAATCAGGGGCAGCAGCAGGAACATACAAAAGGCTGTAGCCGTATGTCCCGAAGGAAAGCTATTATTGGTATAAGGGATAAATCCCTCAGGGATGTGCAAAGGATAAACATCCTTCAGCGCCATCCAGGGACGTTTTGCTTCCGTAAAAACCATCTTTTTCAGTCCCTGGACAATCAGTCCGCTCAGAGCATATCCGGAAAATATCATCAGTGCAGGCCGGAATCGCCTCAGCAGCAATAGAATGATAGATAGAATGATGGGAGTAAATCCATCTCCGATAAAAGTTACATATTGAAAAAACGGATCAGCCCAGTCAGCATAGAATCCGTTGATCTTCAGAAACAGAAGCTCTTTGGTAGTAATGCACATTAAAATGCCTCCTGCAAGCATCCATATCATAAAAGCTATCAGGAAACCTTTTAGCACCACCCATATTGATATCCTTTCAGGCATATTAATAGCGATAATCTACTACTTGATCAAGGGATGACTCCCTGCAAATCTACAGAACAGCCCTACTTGCCCGAAAAGCTCGCTTTTCTCTTTTCCAGAAAAGCCGATACGCCTTCCTTGAAATCTTCTGTTCCGAAGCAATTGGAGAACTCAATAATCTCGCTGGTAAAGCCAGGCTTTTCAGCGGAGTAGTATTTGTTCACCAGCTTCAGCACCTGTCCTACAACTAAGGGAGATTTATTGATGATCTTGTTCAGGATCTCGCGGCATTTGTTCATTAGCTCTTCAGGTTCAACCACATGGTTGACAATCCCGAGTTGTTTGGCTTCCTGTGCATTGACCATATCAGCGGTGAGCAACAGCTCCGTAGCCTTGCTGAATCCGATAAGTCTCACAAGCCTTTGTGTTCCCCCATATCCCGGAATAACTCCCAGCGTGATTTCCGGCTGACCAAATTTTGCATTCGTCGCCGCTACCCGTATGTGACAGCTCATTGCCAGCTCACATCCGCCTCCCAGAGCAAATCCATTGATTGCAGCAATAACAGGCTTCACGGAGTTTTCTATCGTATCAAATACGTCATGGCCGTTTTCAGCCATTTTTTTCGCTTCACGCGGACTGAAATTGGAAAACTCGGCTATATCCGCTCCGGCTACAAATGCCTTGGGACCCGATCCGGTCAGGATAATTCCTCTGACTTTATCATCCGCATAAGCAGACTTGAAAGCATCACGAAGTTCGTTGATGGTTTCGATGGTTAGCGCGTTCAGCTTTTCCGGACGGTTGATGGTCAGGGTACATATACCCTCGGAAAGCTCATAAATCAGATTTTTGAAATGCAAAATTGTATCGTTTTAGTAAATTGGATCATTAGAAATTCCGGTGCTCTGCTACCCAGTTCCGGATATACTGTGCAATATCGGCCGTGACGGTTCCGGGTGGAAACAAGCGTCCTACACCGAGTGCCGATAGCGCTTCCATATCATCTGAAGGAATAATTCCACCCCCTGTTAACAGGACGTCAGTCATACCCTTCTGCTTCATCAGCTCAAGAATCCTGGGAAATACGCTGTTATGTGCACCGCTCAGAATACTGACGCCGATAGCATCCACATCTTCCTGGAGCGCCGCATTGACAACCATTTCCGGCGTCTGGCGGAGGCCGGTGTAGATGACTTCCATGCCGGCATCACGCAGGGAGGAAGCGATAATTTTCGCCCCCCGATCGTGCCCATCCAGGCCGACCTTCGCTACCAATACTCTAACAGGACGTTTTAACTCCATCTAAACCCGAATCCTCAAATTCACCGCAAAGGTAGGCGAATTACATTACTCCTTATAATAGCAGGAGATTACCATTTCAGGAGAAAATATTTCTGCCAAAATGTCACACTTTTTTGTGCGCCTTCGTATCTTTGAATCTACATGCAGGAAAGCATAAGCGATAAATATACCGATGAATCACGCCAGGGGGAAGCACTTATGCTCCCTGATGACCTGATTACTCTCACAAAGGCACCCCGCAAGCTCTACCTCGAAAGCTATGGATGTCAGATGAATTTTGCGGACAGCGAAATCGTCGCCTCCATTATGCGCGAAGGCGGATTCGTTACCACGCAGGATATGGAAGAGGCCGATGCTATCTTCATTAATACCTGCGCCATCCGCGATAATGCGGAAGTCAGGATACGGGGACGTCTTGGAGAATTTAACCGAATCAAGAAATTACGTCCCGAGCTAACCATAGGTGTCCTCGGATGTATGGCGGAGCGCCTCAAAACAAAGCTCCTCGAGGAGGAGCGCATGGTGGACATCGTAGCCGGTCCGGATTCTTACCGCGACCTGCCCAACCTTCTGCAAACCGTAGAGAGCGGACAGAAAGCCGTTAATGTATTTCTCTCCAGAGAGGAAACCTACGCGGATATTACTCCGGTCAGGCTGGATTCCAACGGAATATCAGCCTATATTACCATCATGCGTGGATGTGACAATATGTGCTCCTTCTGCGTCGTCCCCTTCACACGGGGAAGAGAGCGCAGCCGCGATATCCACTCGATTGTAGCAGAAGCGCAGGATTTATT
>JBBRLW010000009.1:0-13635 GCA_038231115.1 Bacteroidia bacterium | reverse complement strand
TTGATATAGTAAACGATACATCGTTTAATGCGGTATGAAATGATTTATCTGGCTTATCCGAGCGTCTAAATTGCCTTATTGTAGCACTTAGAAGCGTAGCCGTATGATCTATATTCTTCCCTAAACTATATACTTTGGATAGATTTCGGCAGTCAATTACTATATCTGAAGTGTTTTCCAATAAAGTCTCTGAAAAGAGTAAGAGTACTCAAATTTCGTAAAAGAGAACTATAAAACCTTAACGATTGAAATGATGGGGACGCATCCGGAACCTGATTGAAAGCAGCGTAAAAATAACAATACTCCACCAGGTGCAAAAAATAACCGCCAGGTCGCGGGCTTAGCTTCCTTCAATAGGTGAAGGGATGCGCCACATCAAGATCAAATAATTTGTTGAGAATTGTGAAAGGGTAAAAAAAGAAAAAGATATATTTCAGCTATGGTGGGAAGCTGAAATATATCTTTCCTATTTCTGGCTTATTTGGAAAGCCAGTCCGTTTTTAAAACGAATATTGAATTGATGAAAGTATCAGCATAGTGCATATAGCCCTGAGATGTGATATTTTCGATGATTTCAAGATTTTTGCTTGGCTTCCCCAAAACATCGTGCTGAAGTGTTTCAACACAGATAGTAGCAGGTTTCTTATCGAGACTGCTTAGTCCATTGAACATCTCTGCTGTATTTGTTTCTCCGGCAACCGTTAAGACATGAAGCTCATCCTCGAAGTAATAGTCTTCAATCAGTTCTGCAAGTGGAAGCGTTTTGATCTTCACCTTTTCCATCAACTTGCACATTCCGGACTTAAGCAGATAGTCCGCACTACTCTCACTCATGGTAGAAAGATTGTTGGGAGAGAAGCGATAGAAATTCAGGCTTTCTCTGGTTTCTGAGATTACTGCGTTGATGACAACGTCATCAGGACGCTGAGTCTTGAATTTCTCGCATTGCTGCTCATCCGGATCAATGATTAATCCACGTCCTCCATTGCAATAGAAGAAGTATGAATTGTTATCCTTATTGGGCTGCTTGGCACCGATATCAATGTAATTGACACGGCTTACATTCAGCGATTGCAGAATGTGCGAGAGGATGCGATCTTCTCCGGAGAGAGAATAGCTTTTTTGTCCGCCTGAAGTTGATGCGGGTACGGACGAATACAGACGCGGAAGTCTGTACCGGTAGCGTGCGAGATTAAGTTTGATCACCTGTTGTATTGTTAAAAATTAAAAATCCAATTACGAACAAGGTCCTTCTAAATAGTATAGCGAGAGTCCAAAGTCTAAAAGATCAGGTTTCCGTCTGACCATCTTTCTCATTTCGGATTCTAAATCCCTTCCCGAAATTGATACTACAAGTTTAAGACGCCTGCACGCCTAAAAAATGAATGGAAACCGGTTTCGCATTACGTTTGCAAAAGCGCTCCGCTAATGTAAAATAAAATTAGCTTTTGAATAGAGCCATTCCGACATATAACATGGCTATTAGTGTTTTATGAAGCTTGCCTGATGCAGCTACCAGGCAAAATCCACTTACCCTCCTGCTGTTGTTGCGGTTTTTAGGGATCAGAAAAGAATCGGATAATGATTTCCTTATAGGGAAGTAGCAAACCTTACATCCGCATCTGAGCTATATTTTGCTCCGAATGTAGTTTTCAACAGTACCAAAGGAAAAATTCGGGTAAAGGCTGTTGAATTTGGCAGTGATAAGTCCACCCAGAAGCGGACGCTTTGCCGGCTGATTCAGGTCGGAAGTTTTTAGCGCTTCCATAGTAATAGCGGAATCAGGATAATGCTGAAGAACGCGCTCCGCAAGCTGAATCCGATTGAGAAAATCAGTGGAAGCGATATTAAAAACTCCACTATGCCCGTCCTGAGTAAGGACGTTAATAGCTCGGGCTACATCCCAGGCATTGACAGGTGTAGCATATTGATCCAAAGGAAGCCTCAAATGCAGCTTCTCTCCTGCTTTGCAGGCATCAATAATTCGGGACACAAAATTTTTATTGCGTAGCTCATCTCCATAGACATTGGTTATGCGCAGGGAGAGTGAATTTCCATACTGTACAGCTAATTGCTCCGCCTGGAGCTTATGCTCCGCATACACAGATATAGGATTGACCTCTTCCTCCTCCAGATAAGGACCCGATTGGCCGTCAAAAACATAATCCGTAGAGATGTATATCAATTGAGCAGAATGCTTTTTTGCCAGCTCAATCATATTCATTGTAGATTGAACCGTCTTTTGGTAGCTTTCCTCAACATGAGCCTCACAGTAATCAACATGGGTCAACGCTCCTGCATGAATGATATGAGTAGGCTGAAAGTCATTGATAGTTGAATTTTCCAGATAGTCCTCAGCCAGCGTATTATAGGGAATAGTGCTATCGGCGGGAAAGGAAAAATAGGTGCCCAGTACTTTAGTATTCTTCAGTTCAGTAAATAACCGAAAACAGTTTCCTCCAACAAGGCCTGATGCGCCTACAATCAGGATTTTTCTCTCTTGTTCCATTAGATTAGCTCTGAGATTAGGGTTTCCATCTGATTAAAATTCAGCATATTAGGGCCATCGGAAAGTGCATGATCGGGGTCGGGATGAATTTCAAAGAAAAACCCCTGAATTCCGATTGCTTTCGCAGCTTTCGCCAGAGAAGCGACATACTCCCGATTGCCTCCTGACTTGCCTCCGGCTCCTCCCGGTCTCTGTACCGAGTGAGTTGCATCAAATATGACGGGTACAGCAAACTGCTGCATATCTATCATATTTCGATAGTCAACCACTAAATTATTATATCCGAACATGGTTCCGCGTTCTGTGAGCATAATCTGCTCATTTCCTGTTTCACGGACTTTTTCCAATGGGTATTGCATTTCAATTCCTGATAGAAATTGCGCTTTTTTAATGTTTACTATTTTACCTGTGTTTCCTGCAGCATGAAGCAGATCGGTTTGTCGGCACAAAAAAGCAGGGATCTGAAGAATATCACATACCTCGGCTACAGGTGCCGCCTGATAGCTTTCATGAATGTCAGAGAGAACAGGTAAACCCGAATAAGATTTAACATCAGAAAGCATCTGAAGCCCTGTATCCATGCCCGGGCCTCTGAATGATGAGCCAGAAGTACGGTTAGCCTTATCAAAAGATGCTTTAAAGATGATCTCTACCTCATACTTCTTTTTCAATTGAAGAATAAAGTCCGATACTTCGGATAATAGCCCGACACTTTCCGCAACGCAGGGACCTAATATGAAAAATGGCTTATTCTTTAGTGATGTATATTCCATAATGTCAGGATTTGCTCCCAATCTTTTCGTAGTAATCGTCAACTTCTAAAACTCCACGGGATGCCGCAACAGCCAGCTCATCGCACCTTTCATTTTGCGGATGTCCGTTATGGCCGCGAACCCATTGAATCCTGATTTTATACTTCCTATTAAGTATGAGAAATTCTTTCCAAAGATCAGGATTTTTTTTACCCGCAAAATTTTTCTTCTCCCATCCGAAAACCCATTTCTTCTCTACCGCATCGGCGACATATTTTGAGTCTGTAATAATCACCACACCAAGGTCAATACGCTTGAGTGATTTGAGAGCATCAATTACCGATAAAAGCTCCATACGATTGTTAGTAGTGTAGCGGAAGCCTTTGGACATCTCTTTCCTCATGGATTTATATTCCATAACAATCCCATATCCACCCGGACCGGGATTGCCGGACGCTGCGCCATCGGTATATATCCGAATTACCTCTTCCAAATCAAAAAACTACTGATGCCCAACAGGTTTATAAATCATTCGCTCATCATCAATAGTAAGTATCATCTCATCCTTTGAGATTTCTTCAAGATTGGCTGTATTGATGAGATTTACTTCCTCAGGAAGCGAGTAATAAAGATTGATCGTTTTAGATTTCGGAAAAAAACGCCAGTGTCCCGATGCAGTGTTGCTTGTCTGCCGGTAGCTGAATGTTGAGTCAGCCTTAAACTCGAGGAAATTATCGTCCCCCTGCATCTTCCAGGAATTGATGAGCATAGACCCTGTTTGATCAGAACACGATGTAAACCCGCTGATACAAAACAATATGAATAATATGCGTAGGAGAGGTGCCTGCATGGGACAGCAAAAATAGGCAATTACTAAAACTGATACGTCACCGTTATGCTTGGGAGTATAGGGAGCTGATTAACCCTTGCATATTTGACACGATCAAAGTAGAATATATTTTTCTGATTATATACATTGGTCGCGCTGGCGTTGATGACTACCTTCCTATCTTTTTTCAAAAAGAATGACCTTTGGATGCTTACATCAAGCCTGTTGAAATCAGAAAGCCTTCCGGAATTTTGGTCTCCGTATAAAGTTCCGAGCTTCCCGTTGGCAGTAGTGTAATTCGTATTAAGTCCGCCCTGAAAATCAAGCTGCTCATAATATCCCTGAGTCTTGGTGAATGGGAAGCCTGATCCAAAAGTGAATCGTGCATTGGCTCTCCAGGGTCTGCGGGCTTTATTTTTTCCAAAGTCGTACGAAGCGACCAGATTAACGGTGTGTCGTCTGTCCCAATGGGGATAATAGGTAACATTGCCATCAAATCGGGTTACCCACATCAGGGAATACACTGCCCAGAAATAGAAGGGCTTGACATCATATACCATTTTGATATCTCCGCCATAAGATTTGCCAGTTTCACGGATGAAATCGTTTTTAAGCGACTCGGGTTTGCTGGCAAAATCAGCTGTATTATCAAATATCTTGTTTCTATTAATATTGGTCAGCTGATTGAAATACTTGATATAGCCTTCTACTTCTAAGGATAGTCCTCTTTTGAGGTCATATTCAAATCCTCCGAGCAAATGAACCGCCTTTTGAAGATCTGTACTTACATCCTGTCCGTTGAATTGCTTTGGCAGATCATTGGGACCAGTAATGAATCCATAGAACAGATTGACTACATCGCGGTCGCTTTGAGCACTGATCAGGTTTTGGGAGTATAGTCCACTGGCTACCTTGAGTCGGAGCCTTGTTGTGGCAACATATTTTAGCCCGAGACGCGGCTCGAATGAAGCTTCTCCAAGCGCAGCATAATAATGTAGCCTGAAGCTTGGATCAAATACAAAGCGCTTGTAGACTTTGTTGTATCTCACATACCCAGCTACTTCGGTCGTAAAATCCTGTAGCTGAACGACACGGTTGGCGCTATTGGTGAAGTTGAAATCGGTCTGGAAACCAATTACATTAAATCCATATTTGATGAGATCTTTCCCGGAGTAAAGAGAGAAGTTCACCGTAGCATCAAATCCATCAATAGATGAGTTACGCGGCTTGCTATCCTTTTCAATCTGATGCACTGCGTAGTTGGAGTAAGCAAAACTTCCGTCAATTACAGTGGATGAGCCTGGAGGAAGAAGGACAAACTTTGTCCCGACCCCATAGGCATTCCAGTTATATCTGGTGGAATTGCGGAAATTCACGCTATCGTTAAAGTTGAATCCAAAGAAACTGACTTTACTACCTCCACCGGCTTCAAGTGTGATTTTCCCGTAGAGATCCGTAAAAGCATAGGGCAATCCGTTGGAATCTGCATATTTATAGAAGACCGGAGCCGTCTGATTCATGTAGGATGTTCGGGCTGAGAATAAAAAGGATGCGTTATTTTCGCCCTCCCTGAATTTCTTTAGGGGTCCTTCTACTGAAATTTTTGAGGCAATCGGTCCGACACTAATTTTCCCGCCGACCTTATCTTTCGATCCATCACGAGTCGTTACATCCATAATTGCGGAAATACGTCCGCCATACTCAGCAGAAAAGCCTCCGGTATATACATCTACGTTTTTAAGAATGTCCACATCAAAAACGGAAAAAAGCCCGATGGAGTGAAATGGATTATAAATAGTCATTCCATCAAGCAATACCTTGTTTTGAATAGGTGCACCTCCACGGACGTAGAGCTGTCCGCCCTGATCTCCCGTGAAAGTGACTCCGGGTAGAACCTGAAGATACTGCGCCAGATCAGCCTGACCGCCTACACTGGGAATCATTTCGATTTCGCGGGGTGTTGCCGTTGTTTTGCTCATTTCAACACGCGTCTCGTTCTTGGTACGCTCGGCAGTGACGGTAACTTCTTTTGTAGTGATGGCAGAACGCTGAATGTACAGATTTCTCTGAATCCTGTCATTAGGCATGATATCAATTTCCAGACGGAACGTATCATAGCCCAAGTAGGATACCAATAGATTGTACTTACCCGGTGTAATTTTAGAGATGGAATAATATCCATTCAAATCAGTTACTGCACCTTTATCTGTACCCTCAACGCGGATAGTAGTATATATGGATGGCTCTCCGCTTTGTTTATCGTAGATAAATCCCCGAACCTCTCCATTTTGGGCAGAAAGTCCAAGTGATAAAAAACTGAATATCAGATAAAATAAGGAACGTATTCGGGACACAGCTATGGTTCAGATTGGCCTGAAGCATCAAAATTACAATAGAATCAAATCGGAATTTACATTAATTGATATGCGGCAGGGCGTAAAGATCATTATTGTTCGTAATTTTACGGAAGCATTCAACGCATACGATGTCAACGCAACTTCAGGAATTATATGAGCTGGATCTGGTAGATGTACTGGAAAGCTCCATTATTGTCTTTAATGATGATGTAAACACTTTTGATCACGTGATCGAAACATTTGTCTCTGTACTGGATCACACTGCACATCAGGCGGAGCAATGCGCCATGATTGTCCATACCAGAGGTAAATGCAAAGTCAAGCATGGTACCTATGAGGAGCTTGAGCCTATGTGTACCAGCATCCTTGAAAAAGGAATCTCCGCCGAGATCCATTAGTAGTAACTAAATTTGGGGGAAATTCTCAAACGGAGCCTCTGCAACTTTGCAGGTTCCCGTATCGAGCTTATTCCAGTTAATAATGGGATGCTCGATGTAGCTTTCAAGCTTTTTCAGAGATTCGGATTCTAATATATTCAGCTGTTCAACTACTTTCTGGGCTATCGCATATTGCGGACCCATTAATCCATCATCAATTTTGATACAGATTCCATAGCTACGTCCTTTTATACCAAGGCTATACACGCCATCAGCTCCTGTTTTTCCTATGAGGCTTCCCTTTGCTTCAGCCATTAGCTCCGTACAATAGCGATTTTTCCCCGCAATCATATTTGGATAAGCTGTTACGGCATCAGTAAGTCTGTTGATCGCTTTCTGACGGGCAGGCGAAAACATTACAGGATTCACCAGCTTCATATATGCAATAGCCTGATTATATACGGGTAATGAGAAGATCGGAGCCGAACAGCCATCAAGACCCGTAGCGATTTTCTCTACAGGATAATCATGAAAGTCGGAAACCAGTTGAAGAATCTCCTGATGTATGGGATGAGTGCTGTCAAGATAAGAGTCAATATCATATCCTTTGAAGACACAGAGAGCCAAAAATCCAGAGTGCTTGCCTGAACAGTTATTATGAATATCTTCAGGAGCTATGTCGGCCTTAATGAGGGCATTTTTGTCCTCCGTTAACGTAGGATACTGAGGGCCGCATTTCAGACTGGTCTTATCTAATCCTATTTTATTAAGAATGGATTGCACTACTGCTATATGCTCTTTTTCACCGTTATGTGATCCACAGAGAATAGCAATTTCCTGAGGAGTAAAGCCAAAATGATCAGCGGCGCCGCTTTCAATTACAGGAATTGCCTGAATGAATTTAAGCGCAGAACGAGGGAAACATATCTGATCCGTATCCCCGACTGAAAAGATCACTTCTTTCCGGTCGTTAACTATACAAATCACCCCGCGATGAAAACTTTCCAGAACGCCACCACGGTAACGCTCTACTAAAACAGGATTTTCAGGATTCATTAAAAGTCGTAGTGTTGCTGAATAAAGTTCAATCTGATTCCTCCACCAATATAGCTGGAGTTGAACGTACGAATTTCGGACTTTTGGCTACGATAAATATAGTTCAGGTCAATAAATAGATTATGGGCTAACTGATAGCTCAGCTTTGTCTGAATATATACCGTTTTCTGAAGCACTCCCTGCAGGAAATAATTTCCGAACTCATGCGTCGCGTTACGTGCACGATAATTAATGTTCGGATTGCTTCCAAAGTCAGAGCCGGAGTACGCTACCGTTGAAGAATCTACACCCTGACGTGTATAGCTTCCCCTGATATTAATATCTACCGGACCGTAAGGATTGATTCTCAGGTTGGCATATATTTCATCCAGATTTGAACCAAGCGGATGTGCCAGGCTCTGGCGATATTGTGTGAAATTCTTGCCTGAAGAATCTGACGCATAAGTATAAGGACGTATGCGGTTATACTCAATCTGCAGATCGATATTCGGGAGTCCGAATATATCTACATATTTGATTCCCGCCTGATATGCGTACTTATTGTTCAGCCAGCCGCGATCCTTACGGATTTCGCTGATTTTGAACTCATCCAGCAAAAACTGTCCATATACCTTAACGGATTTTCCAATCAGGAAATAGGTATTGGCTCCCACCATCGCATTATCGGGACTACCCAGATTCTGTTCGACCGAGCGATAGAATATGACGGGATTCAGATAGCTGATATCATATCCACGCCCTTCATTCTTCTCATCATTGAAGATGATACCCTCAAATAATCCGATATTCCACTTTTTCAGTATATCTAAGGATAACGAATGGAATGCGCCATATTTCTTGGGATATGGGGTTTTGATCCCGGGAATATTATCCGTAAACTGGGTAAACAGATTCTGATAGTTAAATCTCCATATCTTGGTATTGATTCTCAGGAAGAGATAATCTTTTGCAAAATCGGAAAGCAGTAGAGAACGGTGACCGCTTCCGAGAAAATTCTTGTCATTTCCAAACTGAATATGGACGTGCTTGGTAGCCCGAAAGAAGATGGATCCCCGCGCATTAAAAAAGTCAAAACGCGATGTATTGGACTGCTTGATATAACCTTCCCCGGGAAGCGTATTATTCAGGCTTACATAGTTAAGAATATACTGAGGATAGTCCACCTGATTATCCGTTGCGTAAGTGTAGAAGCCGATACGGTTATCAATCATTCCCCGGAGCTCAATGCCTCGTGTATTACGCATGAGCTTATCCCCGGACTGGTTTCCTTTCAGGTACTCCAGTCCAAGTACAGGATTAACAAATAGCTGAAAGCTGGAATCTGTGACCTGAAATAAATTGGCTTTAGAATTATAGAATGTCCCTATAATTGGATTTCGGGCATCTCGGTAAGGTGTATGAGAGTTTGGAATGTTTTCTTCTTTGAACCATTTAAGCCAGTATTTATCTGCCGGGCTTCGGATAATGGAGTCTGCCTGGCTTGAGTCCACCAATTCCTGCATGGAAGCTCTGTCCTGTGCGCTTAGATCAAGAAAAAGCGAATTACGCAGGGAACCTGATTTTATCTCGAGGCGCTCCAGCCAGGGATACACTATAGAGGTGGTCGGAATGGTCGGACTTTGCGCCATTGCAGAGAAAGAGGCACAAAAGCCTATCAAAAAGATAATTCCAAATCTATTCATATCGCAGTGACTCTATCGGATCCAGACGTGCAGCTTTTGCCGCAGGATATAGTCCTGCCAGCACTCCGACCAATACGCAGAGAAACACTCCAAAACTAATCCATCCCCATGGGAAAATAAAGCTCCCCTTGAAATAAGAGCTGACGAGATTTCCGATAAATATACCTGCAATAATACCGGATAAGCCTCCAATCTGGCATATTACGATAGCTTCTGTGAGGAATTGATTTCGAATTTTGGTGCTGGTAGCGCCTAAGGCCTTCCTGACCCCGATTTCGCGCGTGCGTTCTGTCACCGATACCAGCATAATGTTCGTGAGCGCAACAGCTGCCCCGAGCAAAGTAATAAGTCCAATGATGACTGCAATGCCTTTAATCATGCCGACGTTTTGATAAAGCATTCCTTCAAGAGCATCGTTCTTCTGAATCTCAAAATCGTTCTCCTCCGTCAGGTCGAGCTTGCGAATACTGCGGAATAGTCCGGTTGCCTCATTAATCGCGAAGTCCATCTGCTCAATTTTATCAATCTGAACGCTGACATTATAGTTGTCTTCAGCTTGGGGATAGCTCGATTGGGCAGCAATCAGAGGAATCATAATAATGTTATCCTGATTTCCTCCAAATGAGCTACCCTTCTCTTTCAGCGATCCGATAACTATAAAGCTCTTGCCACTGATGAGGATGGATTTTCCCAAAGGATCCTGCGGTCCAAATAGATCCTCCTTAAGCTTGCTACCGATAAGCGCTGTTAATGTACCTCTCCGTATTTCAGGGCTGGAAAAATTACGTCCCAGCTCCAGTCCATATCCTGTGACGCTTAAATAATTATCATCCACACCAAAAACGGATATTTTCGGAGAGGTTTTGATATTTCCGTATTGTGCTGTCGCAGAACGCGTTGCATTAAAAGATATGGAAGTTTTAGACGGAAATTTAAAGCGCTGGCTGAAGTTATAGGCTTCGCGGTATAGAATAGGATGAGCTACCCGACGACGCATTCCTCTCCTTCGGAATTTAGCCTGTTGCGTAGCAGGACTAATGGTGATGGTATTTGATCCTACCTGTGCAAAGTTCTTGTAAAGTGCGGCCTGCATTCCGTCCACAGCAGTTAGCATACTGATGAGCGACATAATACCAAATCCGATGATGAGAATGGTAAGTACCGCCCGAAGCGCATTCATTCGGATGGCACTGAATGCAACAGCAAGGGTTTCAAAAAAATCGTTCATTGTGCTATTCCGGCCATTAAGGAACAAAGTTAGACGGGCAAATCATAACTTCGCTTAATCATTTCAGGCATTGACCTGTTAAATTGAACAGCTAATCCATGAACTGGACAGAATTTTTCCTTGAAGTATTAAAGATATCACTTCCTGCCGTTATTGTAGGAGGAACAGTGCTGCTACTAATAAAACGATACTTTGAAAGCGAGTCAGCCAAAAGAGCATTTGAAATAAGGTCGAGAAACAATCAGCATTCGCTCCCCCTACGCTTACAGGCTTATGAGCGCTTGGCAATATTTCTGGAAAGAATCTCAGCCAATAGCCTGATCATGCGGGTAAAACGTCCGGGGATGAGTGCCCAGGAACTTGCTGTGAGTCTCCTATCTGAAATCCGCGGAGAGTTTGAGCATAATTTATCTCAACAGATTTATGTCACCCATGAAATATGGACAATGGTAGTCAATGCAAAAGAAGAGATGAACAAGATGATCAATGTAGCCTATAGTAATATTCCGCCTGAATCAGGTGGGCTGGATTTAAGCAAATCCATTATAGAGCTCAGCATGCAGGAGGACATAAATGCACAGAGCAAAGCGCTGCTCTACCTTAAAAGGGAAGCTTCCGAATTGTTGTAACACGTGCGTATTATACGGAATTAGTTGGGAAATAAAACTTTATTAAACCCTTTCTCCTTAAAATTAGACGTCTAACTTTGCCATCCCGTATAAAAATCGTGGATAAGTCCTCGATTTGTGCATAAGTTGTTAACAACTTGGGCAATTAAGCGGATAACAGGCAAAAGAACGTGGATCAGTCAAAACATACCAGCTCAGGCATTCCTGTGGACAGGATATACGCTTCTTTTGAGGGAAATCTGCCTGATGCCGGCATCTATCCTTTCACCAGAGGAGTCCACGACACCATGTATCGCGAGCGATTCTGGACTATGCGTCAATATGCAGGATTTTCCACTGCCGAGGAATCTAACAAGCGCTACCACTATTTATTGAAAAAAGGAACGATGGGCTTATCCGTCGCTTTTGATCTTCCTACACAAATCGGCTATGATTCAGATCATGCCTTTGCAGAGGGAGAAGTCGGTAAAGTTGGAGTTGCTATTGATTCTTTAGAAGATATGCAGATTCTTTTTCAGGGAATCAGACTCGAGGATATTACTACTTCGATGACAATCAATGCCACGGCTTCTATTCTGTTAGCGATGTACATAGCCCTGGCAAAACAGCAGGGTGCGGATCTGAGCAAGATATCGGGTACCATTCAGAACGATATTTTAAAGGAATATGCGGCACGGGGTACCTATATTTATCCTCCGACGGCATCCATGCGGATCATCACAGATATTTTTGAGTACTGCGCTATAGATCTACCCAAATGGAATACAATCTCTATATCTGGCTATCATATTCGTGAAGCTGGAAGTACTGCTGCTCAGGAACTAGCCTTTACTCTGGCCAATGGAAAAGCCTATGCCGAAGCTGCAATAGCCAAAGGATTAGATATCAATGTCTTTGGAAAGCGCCTCTCATTCTTTTTTAATGCTCATAATAACTTTTTTGAAGAAGTTGCCAAATTCAGGGCAGCACGGAAATTATGGGCGGAAATTATGAAGAAGCTGGGGGCTACTGATGAAAAAGCGATGATGCTTCGGTTTCATACCCAGACGGGCGGATCTACACTTACTGCTCAACAGCCTCTGAATAATATCATACGGGTTACACTCCAGGCCTTTGCAGCCGTAGGAGGTGGTACACAATCACTGCACACCAACGGATATGACGAGGCGCTTTCCCTACCTACCGAGAAGGCCGCAGAAGTAGCGCTCAGGACTCAGCAGATTATAGCAGAGGAGAGCGGAATAACGGATACAGTTGATCCATTTGGCGGATCATATTATATAGAGCATCTGACTTCAGCGCTTGAATCAAAAGCCCAGGCATATATTGACACCATAGATGCCATGGGAGGATCCGTGAAAGCCATAGAAGAAGGATACATCCAGAATGAAATTGCCGAGGCTGCCTACACTTATCAGAAAGAGGTTGAAAAAGGAGAAGCGATTGTAGTAGGTGTCAATAAGCATTCTATAGAGACAGAAGCAAAAATGGATATTTTAAGAGTTGATGACTCCATCAGATTATACCAGACGGAGAAGCTCAAAGATCTTAGAGCAAGAAGAAATAACGATGAGGTACAGTCAAGACTCATGGCAATAAAACAGGCCGCCAAGGGATCGGATAACCTGATGCCCAGGATCATACAGGCCGTAGAATCGTATGCTACCCTCGGAGAAATCTCCGATGCCATGCGTAAAATTTTCGGAGAATATCAGAATTAAATTATATATTTTCCCTGAACGGCGTTTCCATAAACCTGTAAATCAAGCCATATCTGCAATAGCAAAAGCCCACTATTAATTAAACAATTAGTATCAATTTAGACCCTCAACAGCATACGTGCAATCATTAATCAATACCGAAACCTTAGAAGAAATAGTGCAAAAAGCTCCGCATGATATAGTTTGGAATAAGTGTCTTGAAGTAATTCAGGATAATGTCACTGCGCAAAGCTATAAGACCTGGTTTGAGCCTATACGTCCTGTAAAGCTGGAAGGAAAAGTATTGACTATTCAGGTTCCGAGCGTATTTTTCTATGAGTGGCTGGAAGAGCACTATTACGAGATACTCAAAAAGATTATTAAGAAAGAACTGGGACCAAGCGGGAAGCTTGAGTATAATGTAGTTGTTGAAAACAGTTCTGAAGCGGGAGCAAATAACACGGTGAACTATCCGACTACCAATGGAGGTAGAAAGCACGAAATGCAAATAGGCAT